>NZ_DATBUP010000078.1:0-8568 GCF_036515995.1 Pedomonas sp.
GCCGGTGCGGAAGACGTGGCCTCCGACGAGGAAACCCACGAGATCTACACCACCCCGGAGAACCTCCACGAGGTGGCCCGCGCGCTGGAAGCCGTGCTGGGCGAGCCGGACAGCGCCAAGCTGGCCTGGCGCCCGCGCGACATGGTGACCGTGGACGAAGCCGCCGCCATCAGCCTGATGAAGCTGATCGACGCGCTGGAAGACAACGACGACGTCCAGACCGTCTGGGGCAACTACGAAGTGCCCGACGACGTGATGGCCAAGCTCGGCTGACGGCGGTGGCAAGGGTCAGACGCCTGATTGGTCTTGACCCTGGCCTCGCGAAGACGGGCTGGGGTGTGATCGACGTGGACGGATTGCGTCTGACCCATGTCGCCAACGGCACGGTCTCGACCGATCGTGTCGATGACCTGGCGGAGCGCCTCGTGGCGCTCCACCGGGGGTTGCTGGAGGTCTTCAACGCCTGGCAGCCGGACGGCGCGGCCGTCGAGGAAACCTTCGTCAACAAGAACCCCACCTCCACCCTGAAACTGGGGCAGGCGAGGGGCGTGGTGCTGATGACGGCCAGCCTCTTCGGGCTGCCGGTGGCCGAATACACCCCGAACCACGTGAAGAAGGCGGTCGTCGGCGTCGGCCACGCTGCCAAGGAGCAGGTGGACGCCATGGTGAAGCGTCTGCTGCCAGGCGTGAAGATCGCAGGGCCGGACGCCTCCGACGCCCTGGCCGTTGCCATCGCCCACTCCTACGCCGCCGGGGCGGCGGCGGTTCTCGCCAATGCAAAGAGGATGGCCTGATGTTCGCCAAGTTGCGCGGTGCCGTTGATTCCATCGGTGAGGATACGGTCATCATCGATGTGGGCGGGGTCGGCTATCTGGTCCATGCCTCCACCCGCACGCTCTCCCAACTGCCGCCGGTCGGCCAGACGATGAGCCTGTTCATCGAAACCCAGGTGCGCGAGGACGCCATCACCCTGTTCGGCTTCGCCAAGCAGGAAGACCAGCGCTGGTTCAAGCTGCTGACCAGCGTGCAGGGCGTGGGCGCGCGGCTGGCGCTGTCCATCCTCTCGGCGCTCTCGCCCGCCGAACTCAGCGCGGCGGTCGCCCATCAGGACAAGGCGGCGGTCTCCCGCGCCAACGGCGTCGGTCCCAAGCTGGCCCAGCGCATCGTGATCGAGCTGAAGGACAAGGTGGGTGCCATCCTGCCGGACTTCGAGGTGGCCCCGGCGGGCGGCGGCGGCGGCGCAGCCTCGGCCGGCTCGCTGCTGGCCGATGCGGTCTCGGCGCTCGTCAACCTCGGCTACCGCCCCGCCGAAGCCAGCACGGCCGTCTCCACCGCCAAGGGCAAGGTGGGCGAGGACGCTTCCCTCGACGCGCTCATCAAGGCGGCGCTGAAAGAGGCCATGAGCGGGCGGCTGTAAGGGTTGCCGTCAGGCTTTGCTGTTACGCGCTGGAAGGCGGGGCAGGGCGCTGGATATTCGACTGTGAGACGGTTTACGCCCGGTAGGAAATTCTGGTATTCAGGATCCCGCTACAAGCGTTTCTTTTGGATCATCACACTACCTTCCGAGAAAAGCCCGGACGTGTCGGCGTCCGGGCTTTTTCATTGGAGGGGGCCGGGGTGTTGATAGGTCCGGGGCGCAAATGGGTCTCGGGGGGTAAGATGGGTCCGGGGTGTCGGCCCCGAACCCTTGCCCGCCCTATTTCGAGCGTGCCACCTCTACGATCTTGAGAACAAGCATCGCGAAGGCAATCATCAGCGTTGGAACCCGATGATGAAAGCCGCAACCGTTTCTTTCGGAATGAGAACCACCTCCTTCCGACGGCGGGATTGCATCGCAGCAGGATTGCCGCGGTGCGCCCGTCGGAGGGAAACATAGCAGGCACATCTGGCAGCATCTTTATTAAATTACAATAATTTCAATGATTTGTTGCGTTGGAACGCATCAAGAACCCAGTCGTATGAATTCATTTGATGGGGCCGCAACGGACATCGGCGTTGGGCGGCAATGACAAGGGCTCGGCGGCTGATCGGGGCGCGACCCGATTAACGCAAGGGGGTGCCGTGAGGGACAAGTCCCTCCTGCGAAACGACCGGATAGAGCATGAGAAGCCCAACAGGGCGAAACCCGCAAAAAACGGGACTTGTGACGCTGGCGGCTATTCCGCTTTTGTTCGCGGGCGCGTAAACAACAGCCATGAGTGACGAGCAACAGCGACTGGTGGCGGGCATGCGCAGCGAGGAGGATTTCCTCGAGGCGAGCTTGCGGCCGCAGAGGCTGGACGAGTTCATCGGCCAGCAGACTTCACGCGAGAACCTGCGGATTTTCATCGAGGCGGCGAAGTCGCGCGGGGACGCGCTGGACCATGTGCTGTTCTTCGGACCGCCGGGCCTTGGCAAGACCACGCTGGCGCAGATCGTGGCCCGCGAGATGGGCGTGAACTTCCGGGCGACCTCCGGCCCGGTGATCGCCAAGGCGGGCGATCTGGCGGCGCTGCTGACCAACCTGGAGGCGGGCGACGTTCTCTTCATCGACGAGATTCACCGGCTCAATCCGGCGGTCGAGGAAGTGCTGTATCCGGCGATGGAAGACCGGCAGCTGGACCTGATCATCGGCACGGGGCCGTCGGCCCGCTCGGTGCGGATCGACCTGCCGCCGTTCACGCTGGTGGGGGCGACGACGCGCTCAGGGCTGATCACCCAGCCGCTGCGGGACCGCTTCGGCATTCCGGTGCGGCTGCAGTACTACGAGACCGACGAGCTGGAACTGGTGGTGCGGCGCGGCGCGATGGTGATGAACACGGCGATCGCCCCGGACGGCGCGCGGGAGATCGCGGCGCGCTCGCGCGGCACGCCGCGTATTGCGGGCCGCCTGTTGCGCCGGGTGCGGGACTTTGCCCTGGTGGCGGGCGAGGGGATCATCAACCGGGCGGTGGCGGACGCGGCGCTGACGCGCCTCGACGTGGACCGGCTGGGGCTGGACCAGATGGACCGGCGCTACCTCTCGACGATTGCGGACACCTATCAGGGCGGGCCGGTGGGCGTCGAGACCATCTCCGCCGCGCTTTCCGAGCCGCGCGATACGCTGGAGGAAGTGATCGAGCCCTATCTGATTCAGATCGGGTTCATCGCCCGTACAGCAAGGGGACGCATGCTGACGCCCGCGGCTTTTGAACACCTTGGCCTGGCTCCGCCGTCAAACCGGCCACAGCAGCTTCCCCTTCTTGATGGAGAAGGGTAAGGGGCATTCTTGCGATTCGCTTTTGAGGGGGCACTTCTGTCTGAGCGGCTTGTCATGACTGGCGGACACGAGGAGGCACGGGATGGCGGGGCACGGGACGGCGACGCCGACCGGGCCTACCAAGGCCGTATCGACAACGGCGTCCACCGCTATTCGCTCAGGGTCTACTTCGAGGACACCGACGCGGGCGGCGTGGTCTACCACGCCAACTACCTCAGGTTCATGGAGCGCGCCCGCACCGACATGCTCCGGTGCTTCGGCATCGAGCAGCGGCAGGGGCTGGAGGCGACAGGGGCCGGGAAGGGCAACTACGTCGTCGGCTCGCTCCAGATCGACTACAAGCGACCTGCCCACCTTGATGACGTGATCACGGTTGTCTCCACCGTCGAGGCGCTGGGGGCTGCAAGCTGCGTGATCCGGCAGAGGATCGTCCGGAAAAATGAATTGCTGACTGACGCGAGGGTGACGGTCGCCTTCGTGGGCGATGGCGGGCGACCGCGGCGTCAGCCGGCTGCCTGGCGGGAGCGCTTCGAGACGCTCCTGCAGGCCGGGATGGAATAAGAGGAAGCGTGATGGAAGACTCGGTAAATACGGTTGCGCTGGCTGCGGGGCATATTGATTTCTCGGCCTGGGGCCTGTTCTGGCAGGCGGACATCGTCGTGAAGGCCGTGATGATCGGCCTGGTGGTGGCCTCGATCTGGTCGTGGGCCATCATGATCGACAAGGGCCGGCGCGTTCGCAAGATCAAGGCGGAAGCCGACAAGTTCGAAGACAACTTCTGGTCCGGCAACTCCATGGACAAGGTCTATGAGAAGGCCAAGGCGCGGGGCGACCATCCGTTCGCCAACGTGTTCGGCGCGGCCATGGAAGAGTGGCGGCGGTCCTTCTCCAACGGCAAGGTGGACAAGGCTTCGGTGAAGCAGCGTCTCTCCACCGTGATGCGCGTGACCTTCGAGCGCGAGATGGACAAGCTGGAGAACAACCTGACCTTCCTGGCGACGGTGGGTTCGGTGGCTCCGTTCGTCGGCCTGTTCGGCACGGTGTGGGGCATCATGCGCTCGTTCACCGGCATCGCGCAGACGCAGAACACCTCGCTGGCCGTGGTGGCCCCCGGCATTGCCGAGGCGCTGTTCGCCACCGCCATCGGCCTTGCCGCCGCCATTCCGGCGGTGATCGGCTACAACAAGCTGAACGGCGAGATGGCCCGCTACGGCAACCGTCTCTCCACCTTCTGCGACGAGTTCCACGCGATCCTGTCGCGTCAGCTCGACGAAAAGGCCGATTGAGCGGTCAGGCGAGACGCCAAGTGAGAAGGAAACGCTGACATGGCTTTCCATGTAGTACCCCCGGGCGGCGGCCGTGGCCGCGGGCGGCGTCCGATGGCCGACATCAACGTGACCCCGCTGGTGGACGTGATGCTGGTGCTGCTCATCATCTTCATGGTGACGGCGCCGCTGCTGGTGACCGGCGTGCCGGTCGACCTGCCGGATGCCAACTCCAAGGCCCTCAACGACGAGGACAACAAGCCGGTGCAGATTTCGGTCGACACCTCGGGCGCGGTCTTCATCGACGAGATGCAGATCACGGTCGAGGAACTGGCGCCGAAGCTGACCGCCATCGCCGAAGCGCGCCGGGACGAGCCGCGCATCTACGTGCGCGCCGACTCCACGCTGGATTACGGCATGGTGATGCGCGTGGTGGGCGAGGTGAACGGGGCCGGCTTCAAGAAGGTGGCTCTCATCACGGAGCAAAAGGGGAACTAGCGCGTGAATCGCTCGAGCGTTGCCATATCGGGCGTTGCACACGTGGCGCTGGCGGTCGCACTGGCCCTCAACTGGCCAAGGTCGACGCCGGAGCGTCAGGTCATGGACCCCATTCCCATCGAACTGGTGGACGTGGCCGACGTGCCGCGCGTGACGGAGAAGCCCAAGCCGTCCATCGATGCCGCCCCGCAGGAAACGGTGGAGCCGGATGCGGTGGAGCCCGAGCCGGAACCCGAGCCCGAGCCCACGCCGCCCAAGCCGGAACCAAAGCCCGAGCCCAAGCCTGAGCCCAAGCCCGAACCGAAACCGGAACCCAAGCCGGAGCCGAAGAAGGAACAGCCCAAGCCCAAGCCGGAGCCGAAGAAAGAGCCGCCGAAGAAGGAAGAAAAGCCCAAGGAGCGCCTGGACGCTTCCAAGCTGGAGAACCTGATCGACAAGCGGCTGGAGAAGGCGGATCGCAAGCCGCTGAACGTTTCGGCACTGGCCAAGACGCTTGAGAAGGATATCTCAAAGAACGCCATGCTCGATTCGCGCGCGGCCGCCACCATCCAGCAGCTGATGGACGCCCAGGTGTCCCGCTGCTTCAACCCGCCGACCGGCGGGCGCGACGTGATGGACATGACGGTGACCGTGCGCCTGCGGCTGGACCCGCAGGGGCGGATCCTCGACCAGCCGGTCGTGGTGGGGCAGACCGGGGCAGGGGCCGGCAACCAGGCCTACGCCCAGGCGCTGGCCAGCGCGGCCCGCCGGGCGATCCTGCGGTGTGCGCCCTATAATTTGCCCGCCGAACTGGCACCGGTTTGGGCGGGGCAGGAAATGGAACTGAACTTCGATCCATCGCGCCTGATGTAAGGCGCCTGATGCGAAAGGTTGAGCCGTGAAACGTTTGCTTGTTGCCGCCTTTGCCGCGCTTATGGCCGCGGCGTCTCCCGCCCACGCCGTCCTGAAGATCGACGTGACCGGTGGCGTTGTGCAGCCCGTGCCGGTGGCGGTGCCGGCATTCCCCGGCACGGCCGAGGTTGCGACCCCGGCCGGCTCGACCGGCGAGCTGGGCCAGCAGATCGCCAAGGTGATCTCGGCGAATCTGGAGCGCTCCGGCCTGTTCCGGCCGATCGATCCGCGCGCCTTCACCACCCGCGTGACCCCGGCCGACGCCTCGGCCCCGCAGTTCGCCGCCTGGCGCACCGTGGCGGCACAGGCGCTGGTGACGGGCTACGTGCAGCCCAACCCGGACGGCTCGCTGCTGGTGGCCTGCTACGTCTATGACGTGTTCGGCGAGGAGGAGATGGGCCGCACCGGCTTCACCGCCCGCAACCCGCGCGACTGGCGGCGCACCGCCCACAAGTGCTCGGACTTCGTGTACGAGAAGATCACCGGCGAGAAGGGCTACTTCGACAGCCGCGTGGTGTACGTGAGCGAGAGCGGCCCCAAGACCAACCGCATCAAGCGCCTGGCGATCATGGATCAGGACGGCGAGAATCACCGCTTCCTGACCTCGGGCCAGAGCATGGCGCTGACGCCGCGCTTCTCGCCCTCGCAGCAGCAGATCGCGTACCTGTCCTACTTCCAGAACAAGCCGCGCGTGTTCCTCTATGACCTGAACAGCGGCCGTCAGGAAGTGATCGGCGACTTCCAGGGCATGAGCTTCGCCCCGCGCTTCTCGCCGGACGGCAATTCGGTGCTGCTGAGCCTCAGCCGCGGCGGCAACACCAACATCTATGTGATGGACCTGCGCACCCGCCGCCTGCGCCAGCTCACCAACTCGCCCTCGATCAACACCTCGCCCAGCTACTCGCCGGACGGAAGCAAGATCGTGTTCGAATCGGACCGGGGCGGCACCCAGCAGCTCTATGTGATGAACGCCGACGGCTCGGGCGCGCAGCGAATCTCGTTCGACACCCGCAACAAGCGCTCGCGCTACGCCACGCCGGTGTGGTCGCCGCGCGGCGACTACATCGCCTTCACCAAGATGGACGAGGGAAAGTTCCGCATCGGCGTGATGCGTCCGGACGGCTCGGGCGAGCGCGTGCTGACCGACGCCTGGCAGGACGAAGGCCCGACCTGGTCGCCCAACGGCCGCGTGGTCATCTTCTTCCGCACGGACCGCTACGGCCGGGGCGGCACGGGCGGTGGCAGCAAGATCTGGTCGGTCGACCTGACGGGCCAGAACGAGCGCCCGATCGGCACGCCGCTGGACGCGTCCGACCCCGCATGGGGCCCCCTGTTACCGTAGGGGTACACTGAGGTAAAAGCGGTCAATTTGTTACGTATTGCCAATGCAGTAGCTTGACCGTTTTTAGTTCTATCCTATAACCCAAAAAGTAGCGTCCGTTCGCTGAGACCGGCGCACCAAAAGGTTGCCGTAAGGAAGAAATCATGCAGAAATTCAAGGTAATCGCTGTTGTTAGCGGTCTCGCCATGATGGCCGCAGCCTGCGCCAAGAAGGAAGAGCAGCTCCCGCCGCCGCCGCCGCCGGCTCCGGCCGCTCCGGCACCGGCTCCGGCCGCTCCGGCTCCGGTCACGCCGTCTGTCGTTCCGGGCAGCGTTCAGGATTTCGTGAACACCGCCGGTTCGGACCGCGTGTTCTTCGCCTATGACAGCTACGCGCTGGACGATGCCGCTCGCGCAACCCTCGCGAAGCAGGCCGAGTGGCTGAAGAAGTACCCGAACGTCTCCGTGACCGTCGAAGGCCACGCTGACGAGCGCGGCACCCGCGAATACAACCTGGCTCTGGGCGACCGCCGCGCCAACTCCGTGCGCACCTTCCTGGTTGCACAGGGCGTTGAAGCCGGCCGCGTCACCTCGATCTCCTATGGCAAGGAGCGTCCGGAAGTTCTGGGTTCGGACGAAGAGTCCTACGCCAAGAACCGCCGCGGCGTGACCGTGCTGCAGGGCGCTGCCAGCTAAGACCTGACCCAGGTCTGGGCAGCTTCGCTGTTCTAACTGAACGCTCCGGTGCACACCCGCGCCGGAGCGTTTGGTTTTTCCGGCCAAGCCGCGAGATGTTCAGGGCCTGTGCCGGAATGCTGGCATATTCTGATGCCAGACAGTAACTAAACAGCCATGTCGCTGTCGTGATTTCCCGCCGAGAGGAGGCTTGCCTTGATGCTGAAGTGCCGTCAGGTGTCCGTTGCACTTGTTCTTGCTGTCCTGACGATGCCGCTGGCCCCGTTGCCCGCCCTGGCGCAGCAGGACGTCGTGAAGCGCGTCGACAAGCTGGAAGCCGAGATGAAGGCCGTGCAGCGGCAGGTGTTCCCCGGCGGTGCTTCCAAGTATTTCCAGCCGGAATACTCCGATACCCAGCCGGCCGCGCCGCAGCAGCAGAGCCCGGGCCCGGACCTGCTGACCGAACTGCAGGGCCGAATCACGTCGCTGGAGCAGCAGAATGCCAACCTGACCGGCCAGGTTGAGGAAGCCAGCTTCCGCGCCCGCCAGGCCGAGGAAGCGCTCAACCGCTTCCGTGAGGACGTGGAATATCGCCTGACCGTGCTGGAAGGAGGAGACCCGACTGCGCTGAAGGCCGGTGCGGCCGGTGCGGCAGGCGCTGCGGCCGGCGGCGCATTGGGT
>NZ_DATBUP010000079.1:0-32138 GCF_036515995.1 Pedomonas sp.
TGCCTATGCAGCGCAGACCCACGCACAGGAAATCATGGCCAAGGCTGCCGGCTTTTCGCAGGCGGTCTATACCTATTCTAAGCTAAGCCTGCGAGAATTCGAGGCTGGCCGTTCGCTGATCGCGGATATCAATGGCTGCCAGATCTGCCAGAAGTTCCGGGCGGCACGGGATGTTCAGTCGGTCGTATCTGGGCTCGGCATTCGCCCGGATCAGACCGTGATCGGCAACGGTCCGGCTCCGGATGAAACGTTCTATCAGGCCGTCAAGAACTGGCGCAGTTCAGATGTGTTCAGCGACCGGGAGCGGCTGGTGCTTGAGTTCGCGGAGCGGTTTGCGCTCGAGCCGAAGGTTCTGTCCGCAGACCATAATTTCTGGGAGCGGATGAAGACCCGGTTCAGTGATGGCGAGATTGTTGATCTGGCACACTGTGTGGCTTCCTGGATGGGCCTTGGCCGGGTGGCGCACGTGCTGGGATTCGACTCGGTGTGCTCTCCGTTTCTTGCGACAGCGGCTGAATAGCCGCCCGACACCTAACTGCTTACGATGTCCGGCTCCCTTGGGCTGCAGCAGGGTTGCAGTCCAAGGGAGCCTTTTCTTTTTCTCAGCATGCAGAGGGATATGCAGGTGTCCTACCCGGGCGGAACTCAGCCGGTTGCGTATCCGTTGCGATAAGGTGCGGTCGGCGAGATGGCCGATCAGCAGGGACTGTGAACGAAACTCTGCGGAGAACAACCATGTTTCGAATTCTCGGATGGGCGATGCTGATTGTATTCCTGATCGGGTTGCTCGTCGTTTTTGGCATTTTCGATCTGATCTTCTAATGGCCTTGATGGCCCCGTGTCCGGCCTCTGATTGCGCAGCTACCGGCAATGAGAAGGTCGGCACGGGTTGCTTCGTACTGAATATGTCGTTGCGCTGCAGAGCGATGCGACGAACACTATAGAAATAATACATACGTCATATCGGTTGCGGTTAGTTTTGAAGGATGGCAGAGTGCGTCTCCGGTTGTTCTGGTGCGTCTCGCTTAATGCTGACTTGGTTTTTGAAACTGCTGACTGTGGTTTGCACGCGCTGATTGCGGCGTGCCGGGCTGATGGGGAGGTGTCGAAGTGCGCAACCGAACCGGGCGCGACTTCGGTGAATTCAGGATTGTGCGGCTTTCCAGCCAGCGCATCTGCTCGGACACAGGCACCAGCCCGCTCCATGGTTTTCTTCATCTTATAATAGGACAGCTGGGGGCCCCCCCGTTCAGCGCCGTGTGGTGCCGGTATGAGCATCGTTGATTTTATTGACCATTCTATCCGGGCGGCGACGCCTTACGAACTTTTCAATCGTCTCGTTGAGACAGCTTCCGTCCTAGGATTTGATTACATTGCCTATGCCTCTTTGGAGGGGATCGGGCGATGGGGACGGGAAGCCGCATCAGGCCCGGCTATCATGCTGAACTACCCGGCATCGTGGGAAAAGCATTACCGGGCAAACGAGTACCATCGGATCGACCCGGTCTTTCAATATGCGCATGTGGCTGGCAGGCCGTTCTTCTGGGCGGATCTGCGGCGGCTCATGACGCTGAGCCCCGAGCAGGAAAAGCTGCTTGATGAGGCGACATCAGCGGGCTTGCTGGATGGCGTGTGTGTGCCGCTGTATGGCCCGAAGGGCGGGGTGGCGCTGATCTCTTTTGCCGGCAGCAAGCCGAATCCGCAGGCCAATGGCACCCTGGGCCATTTGAACATGCTGGCTGCACAGTTTCATCTGGCCTACATGAAGTTTGCTCCGCCCGAAGTCGTGCCTGACAAGTCTCCGCCGATTACCCGGCGGGAGCGGGAGTGTTTGCGCTGGATTGCCCAGGGGAAGTCCTCTGCCGATATTGCCGCCATTCTGGGCATCAGCGAGAATACGGTGAATTTTCACATCAAGAAGCTGCTTGGGAAGCTGGAAGTTCACAGCCGGACGGTTGCCGTTTTGCGTGCCCAGACCATGGGCTTGCTGGATTAGAGGGACCCGCCGGGCAGAATCCAGGCCAGACTGTGCGGTTTTTCCAAAACAGTCCTTATGTCAGGTAGGTGCATTCTTACGATTACGATGTTAATATTAGTATATCAACTCAGGCTATAATATACGAAAGTTACCTTCGTGGCGGTGGTTGCTAACAAGAGAAGCCTGCCAATGGGCCAGTGTGTGCAGCTTTGAGGACGGCGCCCAGTCTCTTCACTGGGTATTAAATCCACGTCTTGCACAGAAGGAAAGGGCAGGAATGTTCATGCCTCGCAGCTCCGCAGGACATCGCACGGCGGAAGCGCCATACCGGCGCCTCAAGGATCTGATTCTCCGGAATCACTATCAGCCGGGCATGCACCTTAAAGTCGCCGATCTGGCCGACGAACTTGGGGTCAGCACGACCCCCGTTCGTGAAGCCCTTAATCGGCTTGTCGTTGAACGTCTGATCGATGGCGCACCGGGACTCGGTTTCTTTGCGCGCCAGCCATCGGAATTGGAAATCCGCAACCTTTACGACATGAACCAGTGGTACCTCGGCCTTGCGCTCAGCGAGGCGGAAAAGGCCACAGCCCAACCGGACTCGTCTCGTATCAGCGCGCTGACGTCTGTGCTGAACGGCGTACGGCCCGGAGACCGGGAGGGAGAGGAAAGCATAGCCAACGCAACTGGCGAGTTTACGCTGCTGGTGGCGGAACAGGCTCGAAACTCGGAAATCTTCCGGTCTGTCAGTAACATCAATGACCGGCTCTATTATGTCAGAGTGTGTGAAAGCCGGCTGATGAAAGATGCCGTCAGCCAGCTTCAGACTATGTTCCAGCAGTTCCACGCGCGCCAGATTGATACGCTTCGGCAGTCCATCAAGGCCTACCATGAAACGCGTACGGCTCTGCTGCCCGACCTCATGCGGGAATTGACCCGCTAGGATCAAGGCCGGGTTACCTCCGGTTCCAGTTGTTTCGGCCGGCGCCTGGACATGCCCCCGCATAGTCCATGGCTCGCCGGCCTTCGTATTTTTATTCCCCTGTCTGAATTCTTGCCTGCTCTCTTCATCTTGGTCGCCACTCCCCCCGGTTTCATTTCAGGGCGTCGCTTGATCGTGGCCTGAGCGCGCCAGACCGTTGCCGGTGCATCGGTTGCTGATGAATGCCGCTTTGTTCGGGAAAACGCTTGTGATAATGTGGAACAAATAGAGAACAAAGAAACGCGTGCAGAACGAGCCCATCTATCCCGAACAGGTGCTTATGAGCCGCTACGCTGAACTTCAGGTAACGACCAACTTCTCCTTTCTGCGGGGCGCAAGCCGCCCTGAGGAACTGGTGTCTCATGCGCAGGCGCTGGGGCTGGAGGCGCTTGCCGTCACGGACCGGAACACGCTGGCCGGGGTGGTGCGAGCGCATATGGAAGCCAAGAAGCTGGGCATGCGGCTGGTGATCGGCTGCCGGCTCGATCTGGCTGACGCACCGTCCCTGCTGGTTTACCCGACGGACCGGGCGGCCTATGGACGGCTGTCGCAACTGCTGACGCTGGGCAAGCGCCGCGCTCCGAAGGGGGAGTGCTACCTGACGCTGGCCGATGTGGCGGCGCGCGCTGAAGGGCAGGTCATCGCCATCATCCCGCCCCGGCGGCGGGATCGCTCCACCATTGCGGATTTCATCAAGCAGCTTCTGCTGATGAAGCAGATGCTGCGCCCGGCGCACAGCCTCTACCTGGTGGCACAGCACTTGTACCGGGGCGATGATCGCCGCTGGCTGAGCCGCTTGCAGGCGATCGGCGACGGCCTCGGCCTGCCGCTGGTGGCGAGCAATGACGTGCTGTATCACGAGCAAGAGCGCCGCCAGCTTCAGGATGTGCTGACCTGCATCCGAGAGAAGACGACCATCAGCGCGGCGGGGATGCGCCTTGCCGCCCATGCGGAGCGTCACCTGAAGACGCCGGAGATCATGGCCGACCTGTTCCGGGGCCATGAAGAGGCGCTGGCCAATACCCTGAAGATTGTGGCGAACTGCCAGTTCAGCCTCGACCATCTGCGCTACGAGTATCCGGACGAGCCGGTGCCGGCAGGGCTGACGCCGCAGCAGCATCTGGAGGCGCTGGTGTGGGAGGGCGCATCGCAGCGTTTCCCGGGCGGGCTGCCCGATCATGTGCGCACGGCGGTGCTGCGCGAACTCGAACTCATTCAGCGGATGGAGTATGCGCCCTACTTCCTGACGGTGCATGACATCGTCGCCTATGCGCGCGGCGAGGGCATCCTGTGCCAGGGGCGGGGCTCGGCCGCCAACTCGGTGGTGTGCTTCTGCCTCGGCATCACGTCGGTCAATCCGACCGAGGTGAACCTGCTGTTCGAACGCTTCATCAGCGAGGAACGCCGGGAGCCGCCTGATATCGACGTGGATTTCGAGCACGAGCGGCGCGAGGAGGTCATCCAGTACATCTACCGGCGCTATGGCCGCCACCGGGCAGGTCTGGCGGCGACGGTGATCTCCTACCGTCCGCGCTCGGCGATTCGCGATGTGGGCAAGGCCATGGGTCTGTCGGAAGACGTCACTACCGCGCTGGCAGGCACGGTGTGGGGATCAGGCCGGGAAGGTGAGATTGACGAGAAGCGGCTGCGCGAGGCGGGCATCCAGATTCTGGACGCCAAGCTGATGCAGGCGCTGCGACTCGCCAATGAACTGATCGGCTTTCCGCGCCATCTGTCGCAACATGTTGGCGGTTTCGTGCTGACCAAGGGGCCGCTCGATGAAACCGTGCCCATCGGCAATGCGGCCATGGCAGAGCGCACCTTCATCGAGTGGGACAAGGATGACATCAACGCCCTTGGCCTTCTGAAGGTGGACGTGCTGGCGCTGGGCATGCTGACCGCCCTGCACAAGGCGTTCGATCTGGTGGAGAAGCACCACGGCCGCGCGCTTACGCTCGGCACCATTCCGCGCGAGGACCAGGCTGTTTACAACATGCTGTGCCGGGCCGATTCGCTGGGCGTGTTCCAAGTGGAAAGCCGGGCGCAGATGAACATGCTGCCCCGTCTCAAGCCGCGCTGCTTCTATGATCTGGTCATTCAGGTGGCGATCGTGCGGCCGGGTCCGATTCAGGGCGACATGGTGCACCCCTATCTGCGCCGCCGCGACGGGCTGGAGCAGGTGGATTATCCTGCGCCCGGCCCGGATCATGGTCCGAAGGACGAGCTGGAGCGCATCCTCAAGAAGACCCTCGGGGTGCCGCTGTTTCAGGAGCAGGCCATGCGCATCGCCATGGAGGCGGCGCAGTTCAGCCCGGCGGAGGCCAATGGCCTGCGCAAGGCCATGGCCACCTTCCGCCGCCGCGGCATCATCCACGAGTATGAGGAGATGATGGTCAGCCGCATGACGGCGCGGGGCTACGATCCGGCTTTCGCCAAGCGCTGCTTCGAGCAGATCAAGGGCTTCGGCGAGTATGGCTTCCCCGAAAGCCACGCGGCAAGCTTCGCGCTGCTGGTCTATGCGTCGGCCTGGCTGAAGTACCACTATCCGGACGTGTTCTGCGCGGCGCTGCTCAATTCCCAGCCGCTCGGCTTCTATGCCCCGGCCCAGATCGTGCGCGATGCGCGTGAGCATGACGTCGAGGTGCGCGAGCCGGACGTGAACCGCTCGGGCTGGGACTGCACGCTGGAGGCGGCGGGCGAGGAACGCTACGCCGTGCGACTCGGCCTGCGCATGATCGAGGGCCTGAGCCAGAGCGCGGGGCAGATGGTCATGTCCGCGCGCGACGAGGGGCTGTTCCGCACCATCGAGGAACTGCGCCGCCGCTCCGGCCTGCCGGTCGAGATGCTGGAAAAGCTGGCGGCCGCCGATGCCTTTCGCTCGCTTGGCCATGACCGGCGTCAGGCGCACTGGGCGGTGCGGGCCGTCCCCAAGGCCAAGCCGCTGCCTTTGTTCGAGCATGTGGGTGAGGTGGTGCCGGAGCCATCCGTCACTCTGCCGGATGCAGCCCTTTCCGAAGAGGTGGTGGCGGACTACCAGACCCTGCGCCTGTCGCTGAGAGCGCATCCGATGGAGCTGCTGCGCTCGCGCTATGCCCGTCAGGGCGTTGCAACGTGCGCCTCCTTGCAGTCGATGAAGGATGGCACCCGGGCCAGCGTGGCGGGCGTGGTGCTGGTGCGTCAGCGTCCCGGCAGCGCCAGCGGCGTGGTGTTCATGACCGTGGAGGACGAGACCGGCATCGCCAACATCGTGTTCTGGCCCAGCATCTTCGAGAAGTACCGCGCCGCTGTCATGGGCGGGCGTCTGGTGCGCATCGAGGGCCGGGTGCAGCGGCTGGAGGCAACGCCCGGCGGTGCCAAGCCAGCCGTGCCCGTGGTGCATCTGGTTGCCGTGCGCATTGTGGACCAGAGCGGGGATCTGGCGTTGCTCGCGGACGGTCTTGCGCCGGCGGCGGAAGGGGAAGCCCGGACCGGCACCTTGTCCGGCCAGAGCGATTACTCCGGGCGCGATTACTCCGAGCGAGACTACTCCGAGCGCGACTATTCCCGGCGTGACTATTCCCAACGTGGACAGGGTCGCCATCCGCGTCAGGTGCGGGTCATCCCCAAGTCACGGGATTTCCATTAGAGGCTTGCAGCAGGAGGGTGCGCCCTCCTGCATCTGCCCTCACGATCCTGTCCTCGACGATCCCGCCGTTCTTCGTTTCTGCCAGGCCAGACCAAGTCCGCAAAGCCCGAGGCCGAACAGGCCGATGGTTGCCGGTTCGGGCACTTCCTGCGCCTCGCCGGACAGGAAGCTCACCAGGTTCCGGGCCAGCGACTGCTCGCGCGCACCGGCGTAGCCGGCGAGGAAATCAACATCGAACAGGGCAAGCAGCGTTCCATCCAGCGCGTTGACCAGATCGCCCGGCGACCAGACGACGCCGCTGCCGCCGGTCCCGTCGGCAGTGCGGGTAATCCAGTCTCCCGTGCCGAACTCGGTAACCCCGCCTGGTGCCTGAAATCCGATGTTCAGAACCGAATCCGGCCCTGTGAACGGTGGGCGCACGGACTGGACGCTATCGGGTTCAACAAATGCCAGCGTTCCGCCGCCCGCAGCCGAGATAAAGGCTAGGACGCTGGTATTGCGCGTGGTGTAGAAACTGTTCTCACCCACCACCACCATCTCGCCGCCGGCGGCGAGATAGGACAGGTAAAGGCTCTGCTCCGCCCCGTTGATGGCGGTGCTGTAGCGCACGTCCCATACCTGGCTGTAGCCTGAAATGTCTCCGGGAACGGCGTCGGCAACGGTCACCGTATTTCCGGCAAGCAGGTGATAGGCTGACAGCTGCGCCGTGACCGAATCCGTCACGAAGGGCGATTCGCTCAGTGCACTGCGCCCGTTGATGATGAGAACGGGCTCGGCCTGAGCCAGCGTGGCGGCAACCAGTACATACGCAACAACACCCAGCATCCTGCCCAGCATCGCGCTCTCCCTCGGCTGTGAGGCAGGCGCAGATCAGCAAGAACTGTGCCACCGTGGGGAATCAACAGCTTGGCTGTGACAGCTGGCAAGACGTTGTCAATTTGGCCGACAGGTCTTCATTTCTACAGTTTAAAGATTAGGATCTATGGGGGATACAGGGACGTGGCTGCCTCATACATTCAAAAAACGTCCGCACCGATTTTGCGCTGACGTTTGAATTAAAGTTGCCTAGTATGGGTTGGGGGGAGACTAAAAGATGCACCAATGGGCATAGGCGCAACGTTGAGCCGGGCCTTGCTGGCCCTCGCAGCGGCGGTCGTTTTACCGGCCAGTGCCGGTGCTTGGGCTGAACCTCGGGCTGCGAAGGAGACACTGCCGTCTCTCGCGGCGGACCTGTATGTTGCCGTCACCCAGAAGCAGTCGTCCGATGTCGTCGCGCCGCTGCTGGAGCGGTCGGTCCTCAAGGCCGGACACGAATGCGTGGCCGTTCGGGATTACCAGATCCTGCCGGCGCAGGGCGATACCCACATCCTCAAGGTCAAGTGCGCCGAGCATCCCACATACGCCATGACGATCAGTACCCAGCAGGGCGTGCGCGTGGCGGGCGGTGACGGCACCATTCACCCGATCGACCCGCAGGACGGGCCCGTGACGGCAGTGTGGGGAATGCGGGCGGAGAACTATCTGGCGGGTGAGGCGCGGAGCAGAGCTTCCACATCCATGGCAGAAGTGAAGAAGCGTGCCGTCAAAACGGTTGCCGCCGCAACCCTGCCAGCGGAGGAGACCTGGGATTACGGCCTGATGGCCTCCGTGCTGCTGACGCTGCTGCTCGCGCTGCCGCTGGTGATCTGGTTCAACCTGCGCCCGTCACAGGTGATGGGCTTCACCAGTGAGGACAAGGACCAGCTGGTGGAGGAAGCGCAGGAAGTTCTGCCGGAGATCTACCGCCACCCGGAAGGGCTGTTCATCGTGCGGGGGCAGCGCGGCAAGCGGCGCGTCTTCCGCTCTCTGCTGTCAGCCTATCTCTACCGGAACTATGGCCTGAAGCTCCGCGAGGTCCGCTGAGCGACTCCCTGCAAGCAGCAGCGCTCAAACCGTGATCGTGCGGCGCTGGTGATCCTCGACGCGGATCTTCCGGTCCACGTAGGCGGTCAACCATTGCCGGTGCGCGTCAGTGGCGTTGCCGGCGGCATTAATCTGGGAAGCCGCCGCGCTGCCGCCGATCTGGGAGGCGAGCAGTACCCGGGCGCGGGACGGCGCAAGGCCTCCGGTCAGGAAGCGCGTGGCATCGCCAACGCCGAGGTGATGGGCAAGGTAGGCCCGCTTCGCCAGTTCGCCGGATGACAGGCCGTCATGCACCAGTCCCCGCTTTTCCAGCGCGCGCAGGTTGGCGTGGGCATAGTCCGCCGCCGCCTCGATGGAGGCGCGTGGATCAAAGCGCAGCGCCAGCAAGTCCTCGCGGGCGGCGGGGCGCACCTGACCCTTCGAATCCAGCCAGCCGCGCTCGTGAGCAACGCCGTTCAGGTATGTACCGGGGCGCTCGGTCTCGCTCTCCCAGGTGGAGGCAAGGAACTGGGTCAGCCCTGCGGCTGTGGAGCGCGGGTTGCGGCTGTTGGGGTCCCACATGCCGTTGCGGGTGGCGGCCTCTGCGCTGATGATCGAGGCGAGCATGGCCGGAGGCAGCCCGGTGCGGGCCCCGGCACTCTCCAGGAACGGCTGGTAGACCGCGTTATCCTTCAGCTCCAGCGGCGCGCCATCGTTGAAATCGAGCGGGGTGATGCCGCCGCGCGAGACGGCGGGCGCTGCGCTTTCCAGCCCTTCCGGCGCGGGCCCGGCCCCTTGCAGGGCAAGCAGGATGGAGGGATCAACGCCCAGCATCTGCGCTGAAAAGCCTGCGCTGCTGCCGGTGAGGGCCGCGCTGTTCTCGGCATCGCCCAGAGCTGCCTGCCAGAGCTGGCGCAGCATTTCCTGCCGCATGTCCGACCAGACGAGCGCGGCCCGAGTCTCGGGCGACAGCTGCGGGGCAGAGAGGGCTTGGGCCGAAATATTGGTGGCGCTGGTCATGACCGGCAGAACTCCTCGGGCATACCCTCCCCGATTGTGGTGAAGAAAAGGTTTACGCAAGGCCTGTACGTGGCCGAGCGAGGGTATACACTTGATGACCTGAGCCCGCAGCAAGACGGGCGGTTCCAGGACCCGTTTCGATCTGTCTGCAACAGATCGCGGCTCCACGTTCTTTGTTGCTCGCACTTTCTTAACCGCAGGGCACACGCCCTGCTCAAAAGTTGCTCGAGAGGCCACAAACAGGCCGGCAACGGGGGAGAAAGCAACCCATGACACATGAGTCGAGTGCCGGAACGGTCACGATTGAAACCGTCGGAAAGATTTTGCTTATCGGCATCAACCGTCCCGCCAAGCGGAACGGGCTGACGCCGGAAATGTTGGCGGCGTTGACGGAAGCGTATCAGCGGCTGGATGAAGACGCTGACCTGCGTGCGGGCGTGCTGTTCGCCCACGGACCCGACTTCTGCGCCGGGCTCGACCTGCCTCGCTTTGCCGGGCTGTTCGCCAAGGGGGAGGATTTTGTCGCCGGTCCGCCGGAGAGGGTGGATATCTTTGCCCGCCGCGCGCCGTGGCGGAAGAAGCCGCTGGTGGCGGCCATCAAGGGCATTACCTACACGGCGGGGCTGGAGCTGGTGCTGGCGGCGGACATCATCGTTGCCGCAACAGACGTGCGCCTCGCCATGCTGGAGCCGCGCCGGGGCCTGATGCCGGTGGGCGGGGCAACCTACCGCTTCATCGAGCGCGGCGGCTGGGGCAATGCCATGCGCTGGCTGCTGACGGGAGAGGAGTTCGGTGCGGACGAAGGCCACCGGATCGGCATCATCCAGGAGATCGTGCCGCCGGGGTTCGAGCTGAACCGGGCCATCGCCCTCGCCGAGGTCATCGCAGCGCAGGCGCCGCTGGCGGTGCAGGCCTTGCGGGCCAACGCGGTGACTTACGCCACGCAGGGCGAGACGGCATGCGTGGCCGAGTTCGGTGCGGTTTCGGCCCGTCTGGCCGCAACCGAGGACTTTGCCGAGGGCGTGCAGAGCTTCCGGGAAAAGCGCGAGGCCGCGTTCCGGGGCCGCTGAGGCAAGACGAGCCGGGTTATTGCAGGAGGGGTCAGCCCCTCCTGCAAGCTCAAAGCCTTGAAGGTTAGTCGCGCGGTTCGGGCTTGGGCCATTCCACTTCGCGCATGACGTCGAAGTGGGAGAGGATCTCGCCGTGCAGCGGAGAGTTGGGGAAATCGACGCCGATCAGCTGCACCGGAGAGGTGCGCGCCAGCGACATGGCCGGAATGAGATCCGTGTCGGCAGCCACCAGCACCACCCGGTCCGCGGCGCGCTTCTCGATCATGTTCGCCAGATCGAGCCCAAGGCGCAGGTCGATGCCCTTCTGCTCGAAGTCAGGGCGGAAATGCTGGTCGGTCAGATTGCCGGAGGGCATGGGCAGCATCTTGGGCTTCCAGCCACGGAACTTGAGCATGCCGGTGCGCACGCACATGTAGTCGCGGCCGGCCAGTTCATCGAGCCAGCCACCGCCGGACTTGAAATGGTAGGCCTCGCCCGAAACCGGAAGCTGGGTCTCGCCCTGGTAGGGACGACAGTCGTAATAGAAGACCCGCACCAGTTCTTCCTGCTTTTCCAGCAGGGCATGGGCAAAGTCTTCAATAAAGTCGACCGTGTAATCAAGGCCATCACGACGGGCCTGGGCACGCAGATGGCCGCCATCAATCTGGACAATAACACGCTTCATAAACGAACTCCCACACATGAAGAGCAGCTGTAAGAAATGCAGCAATCTCTTTACCATAGCGATGGTTGTGCCCGCAGGCTATAGCTTCAACTCACTATAGCTCCGCATATTTTCAGAACTTTCGACATGTAGAGAAACTCTCTGTGCCAAACGTTCCGACTGGCCTTTTTGTACAGGCAAAAGCCATGGATCGGGCTGGGGGCGCTCATATGCGCGACCGGCGACATGCCGCCTCATCTGCAACCGCAAGTGTGGCAGGAATTCCGCCGTTTCCGGCTGCAGGTTCCCTGCTCTGGCGGTTTCGTGCTAGAGCAGGGGCGTCGAGACCAGAGTTCGGGCAGGGTTCGAGTGCCGCAGGCTGAAAACACGCATGAGAAGCAAGCACACCGCGTTGACGCGCGGGGGATGCGCTGCCCATTGCCGGTGCTGCGCCTGCGTCGTCTGGCGGAGGAAGTGGGCGGCGGCGTCATCGAGCTGCTGGCGACCGACCCGGCGGCGCGCACGGATGTGCCGGCCTTCTGCGCCCAGAAGGGCTGGACGCTTGAAAGCGTGACGGAGCAGCCGGACGGCGCGACCCTCTACCGCGTGAAGCTGGGCTGAACCTCCGGCTTTTCGCCTTTCGCCTCGTGCTGCAGGAAATGCCCTGCGGTCCGGCGGACGTCCGCAACCTGCAGAGCCGCGAGCGCTCTTTCTTTGCCACCTTGTCTCCGGTTAGGATGCGGCAATACTTCCCGGTTCGCGGGGAGGCACAACAGGGGATTTCAGATGCAACGTTTCCGTGGCGGATGCCAGTGCGGCGCGGTCGCCTACGAGGTTGAGGCCAACCTTGATCAGGCCATCACCTGCAACTGTTCGCGCTGCAAGCCGATGGGGTTCGTGCTGACCTTTGCTCCGCGCGAGAAGTTCGAGTTGAAGTCGGGCGCGGAAAACCTGACCGAGTACCGCTTCAACTCGAAGAAGATCCAGCACTTGTTCTGCTCCACCTGCGGGGTGGAGAGCTTTGCCTACGGCCAGATGCCGGACGGTACGCCGATCGTGGCGGTGAACATCAACTGTCTGGAGGACGTGGACCCGAGGGCGCTCAAGGCCCACGCCGTGGACGGCCGCAGCTTCTGACAAGGTGCTTGCGGAGGGCGTTCAGTCCTCCGCCACCCTGACCACCAGCTTGCCGAAGTTCTTGCCTTCCAGAAGGCCGCGGAAGGCGGAAGGGGCGTTCTCCAGCCCGTCAACCACGTCCTGCCGATGACGGATGCGCCCCTCATGCAGCCAGAGGGTCATGTCCGCCAGGAATTCCGGCGCGCGGTGGCCGTAATCCAGATTGATGATGAAGCCCTGAATCTTCAGGCGGCGGATGAGGATGGTGGTGAGCAGCTGGGGCATGCGATCCGGCCCCGGCGGCAGATGGGTCATGTTGTACTGGGCGATGAGCCCGCACAGCGGAATGCGGGCGCCGGGGTTGAGCCGGGGCAGGACAGCCTCGAACACCTTGCCGCCCACGTTCTCGAAATAAACGTCGATACCGTCCGGGCAGGCCTCGGCCAGCTTGTGCTTGAAGTCCTCGTCGCGGTGATCGACGCAGACATCAAAGCCCAGTTCCTCGACGGCATAGCGGCACTTCTCCGGTCCGCCCGCGATACCGACGACGCGGCACCCCTTCAGCTTGGCGATCTGGCCAACCACCGAGCCGACCGCCCCGGTGGCGGCGGCCACGGCCACCGTCTCGCCCGGCTGGGGTTTGCCGATGTCCAGCAGGCCAAAGTAGGCGGTCATGCCGGGCATTCCCATCACGCCAAGCGCGTAGGCCGGCTGCTCCATGGTGGGGTCGAGCTTGATCAGCTCCTTTCCGTCAGAAAGCGCATAGTCCTGCCAGCCGGGGTAGGCGAGGACCAGATCGCCTTCCGTGAAGCCGCTGTGGCGGGATTTCTCGACCCGGCTCACCGTGCCGCCGACCATGACCCCGCCCACCGGTACCGGCTCGGCATACGACGGGCCTTCATCCATCCGCCCGCGCATGTACGGATCGAGCGACAGGTAGAGCGTCCGCAGCAGGACCTGACCTTCGCCCGGCTCGGGCACCGGCGCTTCCTCGATTTGGAAGTTCTCGTCCGTCGGCGCGCCGCTCGGGCGCTTGGCCAGAATGATGCGACGGTTGATGCTGGATGACTGCGGCATGGCTTCCTCCCCCTCGATAAAACCACCCGTCACAGGGCGCGTGCGACCGCCTCAGGCGCGTGTCGCACGGCGCTCGCAATGAGCAACTGGACTGTGCAATGGAGTTTGCGGGCGTGTCAAACCACGCCCAGATCAACATCGACGTTGTTCTTGATGGCGTGGGAATAAGGGCAGATCTCGTGGGCCTGTCGTACGACTTCCTCTGCCTGCTCACGCTCGACGCCGGGCAGCTCCACGGTCAGGCGGACGCAGAGCTTGAAGCCGACCCCATCATCTCGCCGGCCGATGCCGACGACGGAGGTGACCTTGGCGTCCTCGGGAATTTCGACTTTCTGCTTCGGTGCGGCGGCCTTCACGGCGCTGAGAAAGCAGGCGGCATAGCCTGCGGCGAACAGCTGCTCCGGATTGGCTCCGCTGCCGCCGGGGCCTCCCAGCCCCTCGGGGATGGACAGGTCAAGGCTCAGCGTGCCGTCTTCGGTTTCGGTGTGGCCCGCTCTGCCGCCGGTTGCCGTGGCCTTGGCTTCATACAGTATCTTCATGGGCAGCCTCCCGGATAATGAATGGATCAGCCATTCAAACGCCGGGAACGCCGGATCGCTGCGCGGCGCGGGGCAAGCCTTTCATGAAATAGATGAATTAAAATGGTCGGTCAGGCGGGCAGGGCGCAGGCGGGCACAAGGTCGTCCTCTCGAATGCCCGATATTGGAGCGAGAAGGGGTATTGCAGCGCGAATCCCGGGGTGCCCGCTACCCATGTAGCCGGGATAGGTAAAAACCTCTTATAGAGCGTTTAAAAGCTATCTAGAGCCATTCTTAATTATGTAAAGCTGGCGTGCCTCATGGTGCAATAAAAAGGGTGTCGGAAGATCCCCTCCGACACCCCTTTTGATCTCAATCGCCGTTCAGGCGATCTCAGCTCGCCATCAGCGACGGCAGCCACTCTTCGTGGGCCTGACGCAGGTCGGCGATCGCAACGTTGAACAGACCATTGGCGGCCACGTGGTCGCCCTTGGTCGTGCCGATCACGGTTGCGGCCACACCGGCGGCCGAAGCGGCTGCCAGCAGGGCGTCAGCGTCGCGGGTGGTGACGACGTAGCGGCCCTGATCCTCGCCGAACAGCCATGCGTGGGCTTCCACGCCTGCCGGAACGGTCAGCTCCGCGCCGATCTTGCCGGCCAGAGCCATCTCGACGACGGCGCTGACGAGGCCGCCGTCCGCGCAGTCATGCACGGCGGTGAAAGCCTTGGCGTGGATCTGGCTGCGGACGAAGTCACCGGTCTTGCGCTCGGCGCTCAGGTCGACCGGCGGCGGTGCGCCTTCCTCACGGCCGAGGATCTCGCGCAGGAACAGCGACTGGCCCAGGTGGCCCCTGGTCTCGCCCAATACGACAATGGTCTCGCCCTCGGCCTTGAAGGCGACGGTGGCCATGACGTCATAGTTTTCCAGGAGGCCGACGCCGCCGATGGCCGGGGTCGGCAGGATGCCGGAGCCGTTGGTCTCGTTGTAGAGCGACACGTTGCCGGAGACGACCGGGAACTCGAGCGTGGTGCAGGCTTCCGCCATGCCCTCGATGCAGCCGACGAACTGGCCCATGATTTCCGGGCGCTGCGGGTTGCCGAAGTTCATGCAGTCGGTAATTGCCAGCGGCTTGGCTCCGACGGCGGTGATGTTGCGCCACACTTCGGCCACCGCCTGCTTGCCGCCTTCGACCGGGTCCGCGAAGCAGTAGCGCGGGGTACAGTCGGTGGAGATGGCCAGCGCCTTCTTGCTGTCGTTGATGCGCACGACGGCGGCGTCGCCACCCGGGCGCTGGATGGTGTTGGCCATGACCATGTGGTCATACTGTTCCCAGATCCAGCGGCGCGAAGCCATGTCGGGCGAGCCGATCAGCTTCAGCAGGGCCTGACCGTAGTCGTTCGGAGCAGGAACGGCGCTGGCGGACAGCTCGGCCGGTTTCGGGGTCGGCACGTACGGGCGCTCGTAAGCCGGGGCGTTGTCGCCCAGCGGACCCAGCGGAATGTCGCAGGCCACTTCGCCCTTGAACTTCAGCACCAGGCGCTCGGTGTCGGTGATGGTGCCGATGACGGCGAAGTCCAGGCCCCACTTGTGGAATATCTTCTCGGCCTCGGCCTCGCGGCCCGGCTTCAGGATCATCAGCATGCGCTCCTGGGACTCGGAGAGCATCATTTCGTAGGGCACCATGCCTTCTTCGCGGCACGGCACCTTGTCCAGATCCAGCTCGATGCCGACGCCGCCCTTGGACGCCATCTCGACGGACGAGGAGGTGAGACCCGCCGCGCCCATGTCCTGAATGGCCACAATGGCGTCAGAGGCCATCAGTTCGAGGCAGGCCTCGATGAGCAGCTTCTCGGTGAACGGATCGCCCACCTGCACGGTCGGGCGCTTTTCCTCGGAGTCCTCGGTGAACTCGGCAGAGGCCATGGTCGCGCCGTGGATGCCGTCGCGGCCGGTCTTGGAGCCGACGTAAACGACCGGGTTCCCGAGGCCGGCGGCGGCCGAGTAGAAGATCTTGTCGGTGCGGGCCAGACCCACGGTCATGGCATTGACCAGGATGTTGCCGTTGTAGGACGGGTGGAAGTTCACCTCGCCGCCCACGGTCGGCACGCCGACGCAGTTGCCGTAGCCGCCGATGCCCGAGACCACGCCCGAGATCAGGTGGCGCATCTTCGGGTGCGTCGGCTCGCCGAAGCGCAGCGCGTTCATGTTGGCGACGGGACGCGCGCCCATGGTGAACACGTCGCGCAGAATGCCGCCGACGCCGGTGGCCGCGCCCTGATAGGGCTCGATGTACGACGGGTGGTTGTGGCTCTCCATCTTGAAGATGGCGGCCCAGCCGTCACCGATGTCGATGACGCCAGCGTTCTCGCCCGGACCCTGAATGACCCACGGTGCCTTGGTCGGCAGCTTCTTCAGGTGGACACGGCTCGACTTGTAGGAGCAGTGCTCCGACCACATGACGGAGAAGATGCCAAGTTCGGTCAGATTCGGCTCGCGGCCGAGGCTCTTGAGGATGACCTCGTATTCCTCGTTCGTCAGGCCGTGTTCGGCAACAACTTGGGGCGTGATGGCTGGGGACACAGACATGCAGTCTCTCAATCCATAGGGCAGGACAATTTGGGGACGCTCATAGCCGCTCAGACGGAAGAACGCCAGACTCGGGATGCGGGTCGAGGCTGTTCTGTGACGATGCGCGCATTGACCGTTGTTTCTGCCCGGCATCCCTCTTGATTGCGCGGCCGTAACCCGCCATGCGCTTGGGTGACCAGACACTGGCCCAACACACATCGCCAAACAGACATATCGAAGGAATTGTCATGTCCGACATTACTCGCATCGAGACCGGCCCGCGCATGAGCCAGGCCGTCATTCACAACGGCATCGCGTACCTTGCCGGTCAGATCAGCGACAAGGGCCCGAGCGTTGCTGAACAGACCCAAGGCGTGCTGGAGCAGATCGACGCGCTGCTGGCACAGGCCGGCACCGACAAGTCGCGTATCCTGACCGCCACCATCATCCTCTCCGACATCGCCACCTTCGGCGAAATGAACTCGGTGTGGGAAAAGTGGGTGCCGCAGGGCGCAACCCCGGCACGAGCCACTATCGAGGCCAAGCTGGCCGCACCGCAGTACCTCGTCGAGATCGTCGTCGTCGCGGCGATCTGATCGGCTTTCCGGGGCGCGGGGGCTCAGTCTCCCGCGCTTCCATTTCCTGTGTCGGGGCGGGGCACCCGCTTGCCCTTGGTGCGGCTGGTCAGATGAAACTGCCGGCACCGGTCGCAGCGGTAATGCCGCAGCGGAATGGTTGCGCGCTGCATGGCCGCCAGCGCCTCCTCGGCAGAGCGGTAGCTGACCTTCCTAATGCAGATGCTCTGTCTCGTGCGCATGGCTGTTCCTTCGCGCTTCGGCTGCTGATCTCAGCCTGCAAGGCCAAGAAAAACCAGAATGGCGCGGTTAAGCCGAACCATGTCCTGTGCAGTCAGTTCACCGATGGTCTGAGCGATCTGATTGCGGCGCACGGTCACGATCTTGTCCACCATGAGGTAGGAAGGCTGTTGCAGGCCATTTGTCAGGCCTGGCTCTACAAGGAGGCGAATGAGCGGAGCGTCAACGGCAGTGCTCGTCAGTAAGCAGACCGTGACCGAGTCCGTGGCATCAAAGGCGTCGCTTTGTATGATGACTGCGGGGCGTGGCTTGCCGGCGTAGCCGCTGGCGGCAACCGTGACGATGGCACCACGTTTCATGCATCGCCCCAGTCAGCGACAGCATCCACAAAGGCCTGATCTTCTTCTTCTGTCGGGGACCGGGAAACCGCGATGCTCTGAAGATGGGCCTGTTCAAGAAAAGCGCGCGAGCCCACGTCTGGAACCCAGATCTGAATGGGCTTCAGGCCTTGGGCGCGCAGCCGTGCGCGGTAATCGCTGACGCGGCGTCTGGTATCTCGCGGATTGGGCTGAGCCATGGGACCTCCGTTACATGTAACATAACGGATTTCGCGCGTTCCAGCAATCAAACAGAAAAGGCCGGAGGGCGAACCGTCCGGCCTTTTCTGGTTTTGCAGTCGGGAAGCGGCTTAGCGCAGCGAGGCGATGACGCTCTCGAACAGGCCGCGACCGTCCGTGCCGCCCTGTTCCGGCTCGATGAGCCGTTCCGGGTGCGGCATCATGCCGATCACGTTGCCCTTCTCGTTGATGATGCCGGCGATGTTGCGGCGCGAGCCGTTGGGGTTGTCCACATAGCGGAACACCACCTGGCCGTTGCCTTCAAGGCGATCCAGCGTCTCGTCGTCGGCGAAGTAGTTGCCGTCGTGGTGGGCGACGGGGAACACCACTTCCTGACCGGCCTCATACTGGCTGGTGTAGGCAGTGCCTGCGTTCTCCACCTTCAGCGCGACATCGCGGCAGATGAACTTCAGCCCGGCGTTGCGCATCAGCGCGCCCGGCAGCAGGCCTGCCTCGGTGACGATCTGGAAGCCGTTGCACACGCCCAGAACCTTGACGCCGCGATCGGCGGCCTTGACCACCTCGCGCATGATCGGCGACTGGGCGGCCATTGCGCCGGAGCGCAGATAGTCGCCGTAGGAGAAGCCGCCGGGCAGGGCGATCAGGTCGAGGCCGTCCGGCAGCGTGCTGTCGCCGTGCCAGACCATGGCCGGCGCGGAGCCGCCGATCTTGTGCAGGGCTGCAGCCATGTCCCGGTCGCAGTTGGAACCCGGAAAAACGATAACGGCGGATTTCATAATCCTGACCCTAACTTTTGGGACCCTAGCTTTGGGTGACGGAGTTTCGTCCGGTAGTCGGTCGGCCGCCCGGTGGAGCCGGGCGGCCTGGCTGGCACTTACGCCAGCTCGATCCGGTAGTTCTCGATGACGGTGTTGGCCAGCAGCTTGCGGCACATCTCGTCGATCTGGGCCTTGGCCTTGGCCTCGTCCGTCTCGGCGACTTCCAGTTCGATGAACTTGCCCTGACGGACATCTTCAACACCGCTGAAGCCCAGGCCGTGCAGTGCGCCTGCAATGGCCTTGCCCTGGGGGTCGAGGACCCCGTTCTTCAGCGTTACATAAACCTTGGCTTTCATCCCCGTCCTTCCTCGCGTGCCTTGCGGTGCTGTTCCAGATCAAGAACGGTCGACACCGAACCTTCCGGCAGAAGGCCGAGGCGGCGTGCGACTTCCTGATAGGCTTCCACTTCGCCGCCGAGGTCGCGACGGAAGCGGTCCTTGTCGAGCTTTTCGCCGGTGGCGGCGTCCCAGAGGCGGCAGCCGTCCGGGCTGATTTCGTCCGCCAGCAGGATGCGGCTGTAGTCGCCTTCCCACAGACGGCCGAACTCGAGCTTGAAATCGACGAGCTTGATGCCGATGCCGGCGAACAGGCCCGACAGGAAGTCGTTGATGCGGATCGCCAGGTCGGCGATGTCGTGCATCTCTTCCTGGGTCGCCCAGCCGAAGGCGGCAATGTGCTCGTCGGTGATCATCGGATCGCCGAGCTCATCGTTCTTGTAGTAGTATTCGATGATGGTGCGCGGCAGGGCGGTGCCCTCCTCGACGCCGAGGCGCTTGGACAGCGAACCGGCCACCACGTTGCGAACAACCACTTCGATCGGCACGATTTCCACCTGCCGCACCAGCTGCTCGCGCATGTTGAGGCGGCGGATGAAGTGGGTCGGGATACCCATGTTGCCGAGGAGCGTGAACACATGCTCCGAGATGCGGTTGTTCAGCACGCCCTTGCCGGAGATCGTGCCCTTCTTCTGCGCGTTGAAGGCGGTTGCGTCATCCTTGAAATACTGGATGAGAGTGCCAGGCTCCGGTCCTTCGTAAAGGATCTTGGCCTTGCCTTCGTAAATTTGGCGACGGCGAGACATATTCGGGTCCACTGAATCGGAAGTGTCCATGCTGGCTGCGGCCTGTTCCGCGTAAAACGCTTCGGTTCCTGACAGATCCAATATACGGCAATCAGGGCCGAACCGCGAGGGCCGCCCCAGCGAGTCGGGTCCTCCATACTCCAAAGGGTCCCGGGGAACAATGAAGATTAACACCCGGCCGGCAGGCGGTGATTCGCCACAGCTGCCCAGCCTTGCAGTTGATCCGGTCCCGGCTGGCCTCTATGTAGGAGGCTGAAACTGGTAAAGTGCCAACGAGAAAGAAGCTATGACCACCTTTGATGATCGGGAAAAGGCGTTCGAGGCAAAGTTCGCGCGGGATGCGGAACTGCAGTTCAAGGTTGCCGCCCGCCGCAACAAGCTGCTGGGCCTGTGGGCTGCCGAACTTCTGAAGCTGACCCCCGAGGAAGCCGACAGCTATGCCAAGTCGGTCGTTCACGCCGATTTCGAGGAAGCGGGCGACGAGGACGTGTTCCGCAAGGTGTTCGGCGACCTGACCGCACGCGGCGTCGAGGTGACCGAGCTTCAGGTCCGTCGTATGATGGAAGAAAAGATGGCCGAGGCACGCCGCCAGTTCTTCGAAGGCGTTTGAGCCGTCAAGACACGCCGGACAGGGCGCGCAGCCGTGTCCGGCCGCTGACAGCAGGGTAAGGGTGTTGCATCATGGCAATGGCTGCCGAAGACATTGAGCGCCTCATCAAGGAAGCGCTGCCGGACGCCGAGGTTACGATCGATGATCTGGCCGGAGACGGCGATCATTACGCCGCAACCGTCGTTTCATCGGCATTCGCCGGTTTAACGCGCGTGCGGCAACACCAACTGGTATATCAGGCGCTGCAAGGCCGCATGGGTGGCGAGCTGCATGCGCTGGCGCTGACCACCCGGGCTCCAGCGGCCTGAACCTTGGGGCCTGAACTCGGAGTAAGGCAAATGACAGAATCCGTTCACGACAGCATTCGGCAGGCTGTTGATACCTATGACGTGGTGCTCTTCATGAAGGGCACGCCGGATTTCCCGCAGTGCGGTTTTTCTTCCCGCGCGGTGGCGATCCTGGAGCGTCTGGGCGTCTCCTACGCCAGCTACAACGTGCTGGACAATCCGGAACTGCGCGAAGGCATCAAGCAGTTCTCCAACTGGCCGACCATTCCCCAGCTCTACATCAAGGGCGAGTTCGTTGGCGGCTCGGACATCATGATGGAGATGTTCGAGTCCGGCGAGCTTCAGGAACTGGTGACCGAAAAGGGACTGACCGAGGGCGAGTGATCGCCGGACGGTTCCTGTAACGGACCGGATCAGGGCCCGATGCTGCACAGGCTTCGGGCCCTTTTCTTTTGCGCCGGTCCGCCTTCCCCTGCGGGCTGTCATGTGGAGATGAGTTGTGGATTCCGAAACGTTTCGCCGCCACGCCCATGAACTGGTGGACTGGATGGCCGATTACATGGCGGGCGTGGAAAACCTGCCCGTGCGGCCGCAGGTGACACCCGGCAGCATTGCCGCGCAGGTGCCGACCGAACCGCCTGCCCGGGGCGAGCCGTTCGAGGCGATCTTCAGGGACTTTCAGGACATCGTGATGCCGGGGATGACCCATTGGCAGCACCCCAGCTTCTTCGCCTACTTCCCGGCCAACACCAGCCCGCCCTCGGTGCTGGCCGAAATGCTGACGGCAACGCTCGGCGCGCAGTGCATGCTCTGGCAGACCTCGCCCGCCGCCACCGAACTCGAAGGCCGGGTGGTGGAGTGGCTGGCCCGCGCGCTCGACCTGCCGACCACCTTCAGCGGCTCCATTCAGGCCAGTGCCTCCGAGGCCACGCTTGCGGCCCTGCTGATGGCGCGGGAGCGGGCGACCGGGTGCGCCAGCAACGCCGCCGGGCTGGCGCAGACGGGGCAGCGGCTTGCGGTCTATTGCAGCGAGGACGCGCATTCATCGATCGAGAAGGGCGCGCGGATCGCGGGTTTTGGCGCCGACATGGTGCGCAAGATCCCGGCGGACGCTGACCGTGCCGTGCGGCTGGATGCGCTGGAAGCCGCCATCCGGCAGGACGTGGCGGCGGGCATTACGCCGGCGTGCGTCATCGCCTGCATTGGCGGGACCGGCACCGGCGGCATGGATGACGTCTGGGCTGTGGCCCAGATAGCCCGCGCACACGGTGCTTTCGTGCATGTGGATGCGGCGTGGGCAGGCTCGGCGCTCCTTCTGCCGGAATGGCGGCATCTGGCGGACGGGCTGGAGCTGGCGGACAGCTTCGTCTTCAACCCGCACAAGTGGCTGCTGACCAATTTCGACTGCTCGGCCCATTTCGTGCGCGAGCCGGAGGCCTTGATGCGCACCCTCTCGCTGGTGCCGGAGTACCTGCGCACCCATGGCGCGGACGGCGTGACCGACTACAGCAACTGGAGCGTGCCGCTGGGCCGCCGCTTCCGGGCGCTCAAGCTGTGGTTCGTGCTGCGCAGCTACGGTATCGAGGGCTTGCAGGATATTCTGCGCCGCCACATCGATCTGGCGGGCAAGGCGCACGACGCGCTGAAGGTCGAGCCGGACTTCGAGATTACCTCCCCGCTGAAACTGGCGCTGTTCACCTTCCGCCACCGCCCCGCAGGCATGGAAGAGGGCGAGCTGGACGCGCACAACGAGACGCTGCTGCAACGGCTGAACGAAACGGGGCGGGCCTACTTCACCCAGACGCGGGTTGCCGGGCGCTACGTCATCCGCTTCCAGGTGGGCCAGACCAATACGGAGGCCCGCCACGTGGATGCCGCGCTCGACCTGATCCGCGAGACGGCGCGGGGCCTGGCGTAAGGGGCAGGTTATTTTGCAGGGGACTTGGTCCCCTGCACCCCGCTCGTTTTCAAAGGGCCGTACGCTTCACCACACGTGCGGCCCTTTTCTTTGACTGGGTTTACGGGAGCGCATCCGCCAGCTGCCGCCGCGCCTTGGGGATCTGCAACAGCGCGCCGGAAACACGGCCCGATATACCAAATAGGGGGTGCAGGGCGAACGAGTTCCCCCTGCGAGAACCTAGAAGTTCACCTCGATCTGGGTCTTCACCGAGTTCGCAAGAAAGCAGAGGTCGTGAGAGCGGTGGTGCAGGTCCGCCTCGGTATCCCAGTCAGGCGCTTGCCCGGAATAGGTGATGCGCGGGTTGAGCGTGATGCGGGTGACCTGCATCTTGCCGTCCACCTTTTCCATCTCGCCCACGGCCTTGTCCGCGTAGCTATCGATGACCAGTCCCGCCTTGGCTGCAAGCGAGAGGAAGAACAGCATGTGGCAGCTGGAGAGGGCGGCGACGTAGGCTTCCTCGGGGTCGACGTTCTCCTCCACCGAATAGGGCAGGGGCACGACATGGGGCGATGAGGAGGCGGGAACGACATGACCGCCGTCAAAGGCCCACCGGTGCCCGCGGCTGTAGCGGTTGTCGGTAAAGCGGGCATCGCCGCGCTCCCATGTGATTTCGGCGCTGAAGCTGCTCATTCCGGGTCTCCTTCCTCTGCCGTTATGGGGGTGATGGTGCCCGTTAGATGGGCCGAGAGACTGTGCACCGCCTTCTCGATATCTCTGACCGTACAGGCCGCCAGAATGGCCTCATGCTCCTCGAACAGCGCGGTGCGCTTCACGCTGCCCCTGGGCTGCAGGGCGTAGATGCGGCGGCCTTCCCGGCGCAGATCCTCGATCATCGCCAGCAGGCGTTCATTGTCGCAACCGCTGTAGAGATGGCGGTGGAAGGCGATGTCCAGCTCTTCGATCTCGGCAGGGTCGTCCTCATCGAGCAGCGCCTCGCAGATGCGGCGGGCCTTGCGCAGAACGGCCTCGTCCAGCCGGGGCAGGGAGAGCCGCAGGGCGTGGGTCTCCAACGCCATCCGCACGCTGACAAGGTCGGCAGCCTGCTTGCGGCTCCACTCCGGAACGGCGACGCTCCGGTCAGAGCGGCGCGTGAGCAGGCCCGTTACCAGCAGACGCTCAAGGACGCGGCGGATCGGCTGGCGGCTGACGTTGAAGCGCGCGGCGAGGTCTTCCTGCTTGAGCGCCGTTCCCGGCGGCAGCACGCCCCGCTCGATCTCATCGCGCAGTACGGTTTCGATTCCGTTTGGATCCATGGATCCAAAATAAGCCGGAGGACGGCTCGCGTCAAGACGGGCCACGAAATCGGGCGCAGCAATGGCCGCGGCAGCGCAAGGGGCATGCAGCTGTGTTGCAGACGGCGGGATTGCCCTCAGTGCGTGGTGACGACGCGGGCGGCGAGGTCGGTGAGGGTTTCAAAGCGCAGATTGAAGTGGGGCAGGGGCTTGGGCAGGCGGGCCGCGCCGGGGCGTCCGCTGGTGCGGTCTATCCAGACGGTCTTCAGGCCTGCCGCCTGCGCCGGGCCGTGGTCATGATACAGCGACTGGGCGATGTGGATGACCTGATGGGGCTCGATGCCGCGCGCTGAAAGCTGGGCCAGCAGGAAATCGAAATTCCGGGGGTTGGGCTTGTAGGAGCCGATCTGCTCGGCGGTGAAGACGCCGTCGAACGGCACTTCCAGCTGCTTGAGCGACCCGGTGATGCTGGCTTCGTCCACATTGGAGAGGATGAATAGCTGGAAGCGGCTCTTGAGGCGGCGCAGGGCGGGCACGGTATCGGGGAAGGGCGGCCACTGGCTTACGGTTTCGGCGAAGCTGGTGGCGGCGTCATCGTCAACGGGAAGGCCCAGTTCGCGAGCCATCTGGCGGTGCACCTCGGCGACGACCTGCCGGTAGGGCCAGCTGGGGTGGGCATGTTCCAGGTCCGGCTCCACCGCGCCGAAGCCCGCCAGCACCTTGGCCGTGCCGAAGCGGCTGACCCATGGGGCGAGGGCTTCCAGAATACCACGTTCCCAGTCGATCAACGTGCCGTAGCAGTCAAAGCTGAGAGCGCGGACTTGGGACCAATCGATCATGCGGCCTCTCCGATCAGGGGAACATGCGGGGCGACATCCTCTGGCAACAGTCCGCTCAGGCGCGGATCTGGCGCGATCTCGACCTTGCGGGCGTAGGCGCGAAAGCCGTGCTTCCGGTAGAACGCAAGGGCATTGGGGTGGTCGAGGCTGCACGTGTGCAGCCACACCCGCCGCGGTTTCTTCGCCCACGCGAGCGCCAGTGCCTGCGACATCAGCCACGAGCCCGCCCCCTTGCCGGTGAGTTGGGGCGCGAGGCCGAAAAAGCCGATCTCCACCTCTCCTTCGACGGAGAAGTCCAGCTCCAGAAGGCCCACGTCCTGCTTGCGCAGCTGCACGGTGTAGAGCGCAACGCCGGGCGCGGTGAGCTTTGCCCGCAGGGCGTCATCGTCCAGCATCAGGCGGCTGAACCACAGCCACGGGCCGCCGACAGCGCGGAACAGGGCGCGGTACTGCTCGAGATCTGGGTTCGTCACCGGAACCAGCTGTAACGGAACGAGCGCGGAGCCCGGCTTTGGCCGGGGCCGTTCGGTCATTTCCAGATAGGTGACGACGCTGGCAACAGAGCCAGCCGGGACATCGATAAGCTCGACCATCATGACCACAGGAACTGAAAAACGGACTGACTTGGTCCTGTTGTGCCGCAAGCCGGACAAATGGAAAAGGGGGCGTTGCCGCCCCCTTGCCGATTAATTCACAAACGTTGCGTGTTTTCCGCGTCGCCGCGGGGTCATTCCTCGGTCGGAAGGAAGTCCGGAACGGAGAGGTAGCGCTCGCCGGTGTCATAGTTGAAACCGAGGACGCGGCTGCCTGCCGGGGCTTCGGCCAGCTTCTGGGCGATGGCGGCGAGGGTCGCGCCGGAGGAGATGCCGACGAGGATACCTTCCTCGCGCGCGGCGCGGCGGGCCATTTCACGGGCGTCTTCCGCTTCCACCTGAATGACGCCGTCCAGCAGGCGGGTGTCCATGATGGCGGGTACGAAGCCTGCGCCGATTCCCTGAATCGGGTGCGGGCCGGGCTGGCCGCCGGAGAGCACCGGAGACTGGGTGGGCTCGACCGCGAACACCTGCAGGTTCGGCCACTTCTGCTTCAGCACCTTGGCAACGCCGGTGATGTGCCCGCCGGTGCCGACGCCGGTGATGAGATAATCCAGCCCTTCGGGGAAGTCTGCGAGGATTTCCTGCGCGGAGGTCTGCTCATGCACCGTCACGTTGGCCGGGTTCTCGAACTGCTGGGGCATCCAGGCGCCGGGGGTCTCGCTGACGATCTGGCTCGCCTTCTCGACCGCGCCCTTCATGCCCTTCTCGCGCGGGGTCAGCACGAAGGACGCGCCATAGGCCAGCATGAGGCGGCGGCGCTCGACGGACATGCTGTCCGGCATGACGAGGACCAGCTTGTAGCCCTTCACGGCGGCGACCATGGCAAGACCGATGCCGGTGTTGCCGGAGGTGGGCTCGACGATCACGCCGCCGGGCTTCAGCGCGCCGGAGCGCTCCGCATCTTCCACCATGGCCAGCGCGATACGGTCCTTGATCGAACCGCCTGGGTTCGATCGCTCGGACTTCACCCACACTTCATGGGTGTCGCCGAAGAGGCGATTGATGCGGATGTGCGGCGTATTGCCGATGGTATCGAGAATGCTGGTCGCTTTCATCAATGCCTCCGAAAATGTCGATCAGTTGAGTCGAGTAACAAGATAGAGGGTGGCGGCCTCAGGCCAAGCGAAAATTTCTTGTACCAGATGAGGGATCAGCTTGGGCTGGCCGCGCTGCCTTCCGGCCGGCCCGCCTGCTGCCTTACCCCTCGGGAGGCACGAGCTTATTGGCCTTGCGCAGATCTGGGAAGGCCCAAGCCCATAACACCGTGACGAGAATGGTAGCAAATCCGCCCACGACCACGGCCGGAACCGCGCCGAGCAGCCGGGCCATGACGCCGGCGTAGAACTCGCCCAGCTCGTTGGAGGCGCTAACGAACAGGGTACCGACGGAGGAAACGCGGCCGCGCATGTCATCGGGCGTGTAGAGCTGGAGAAGGGACTGACGCACGTAGACGCTGATCATGTCCGCCGCCCCCATGACCGCCAGCATCGCCAGCGACAGGGAGAAGGAGCGGGACAGGCCGAAGACGACGATGCAGACGCCGAACAGGGCAACGCTGGCGAACATCCAGACGCCGACGTTGTTCCGCAGCCAGCCGCGGGTGAGGATCAGCGCCACGAGGGCCGCGCCCACGGCCGGGGCGGCGCGCAGGTTGCCCAGTCCCTCCGGGCCGACCATCAACACGTCACGCGCATATACCGGTAGCATGGCGATGGCCGAACTGAGCAGCACCGCGAACAGGTCGAGCGAGATCGCGCCCAGCAGGATGGGGTTGGTGCGGATGTAGCGCAGTCCCTCGATGATGGATTTCCACGGCCGCGCCTTGGGGGCGATGGTGCGTGCCACGGGCCGGATGCAGAACATGCAGACAAGGGCGAGGCAGAGCATCACGAGGCAGGTGCCGAACACCCAGTGCGGCCCGAGCGCCATCAGGTAGCCGCAGGCGGCAGGGCCGCCGACCGCCGCCGTCTGCCACGCGATGGAGTTCCAGGCGATGGCCGAGGGCAGGATCTCGCGCGGGACGAGGTTGGGGGCCAGCGCCTGAAGCGACGGGCCCATGAACGCCCGCCCGACGCCCATGAGCGTTGCCGAGACGAAAACCGGCCAGATGCTGTCCATGCCGGAGAGGGCGTGGCCGAACAGCCATGCGGCGGAGATGATTTCGACCGTGAGCGCGCCGCGGGCGACCCAGCGCCGGTCCACCCGGTCGGAGATGTAACCGGCGAACAGGGTGCACCCGGCCAGCGCCACGAACTGCACGAGGCCGACGAGGCCAAGGTAGAGCGAGGCTTCCTGGATGGTGTGGGTGCGCCGGGCGATCTCATAGACCACCCACCCGACGCCGACGACGGTCATGAGGCTGGAGAAGCTGCCGAGGAACCGGGCGGCCCAGAAGAAGCGGTAATCCCGGTAACCGAACGCCGTCTTTGGCTGTGCGCCAGCGGCGGGTACATCATTGGATGCGGAAGACATAGGGCCTGCCTATGGCAGCAGGCCCGGGGGAAGTCGAGGAGATTGCTGCCCGCATTTCCGTGACGGCCTGTTTCGCATCTGGCAACGCTCTGTACGGGCAGTGGCACGCAGCGCTGATATGGGCCATGATAGGTTAATGGCTCAGGTTCGCCGGTTTCAGGATCGGCTGAGCTTTGGCCATTCCCGTGCGTTTCTTCGCGGGCCACCGGATGGTGGCCGCAGGGAAATGCGATGGATCAGGACACAGGAGCGCCGACCTGCCTCACGCAGGCCGGAACAGTCCCCATGTCCGTTATTGCACTGCTTCCTCCTCAGGGAAGCCGCGCGTTTGATGAGTTCGATAAACGATGGATGACATGACCGCTGACGTTAACCCACCAAGTCGAGTTTTCCCGACGGCAACCGAAGACGCTGTCATTGCGGAGAAGGTCGAGGGCACGCCCCAGACCAACCACCCCACCTATCGTCTTGCCATTGCGGACATGGATTTCCTCCTTCGGGAAGAGTTGCGTCCGCTCCGCTTCCAGCTGGAAATGCTGAAGCCGGAGCTGATCCTGAAGGAGCACAACATCGCCTCGACCGTGGTGTTCTACGGCTCCGCCCGCGTTCCCGAGCCGCAGGAGGCAAAGGCCCTGCTGGCAGCGGCCAAGACGCCGCACGAGAAGCAGGTGGCCGAGCGCCTGTACGAGAAGTCCCACTACTACGACGAGGCCCGCAAGCTGGCCTATCGCTTCTCCACCATGCCGCAGGACCCGGAAGGCGAGCGTCATTACGTGGTGTGCTCCGGCGGCGGCCCGAGCTTCATGGAAGCGGCCAACCGCGGCGCGCATGACGCCGGTGCGCCGACAATCGGGCTGAACATCGTGCTGCCGCACGAGCAGTACCCGAACGAGTATGTGACGCCCTCGCTCAGCTTCCAGTTCCACTACTTCGCGCTGCGCAAGATGCACTTCCTGATGCGGGCACGGGCGCTGGTGGTGTTCCCGGGCGGCTTCGGCACGTTCGACGAGCTGTTCGAGGCGCTGACCCTGATCCAGACCGGCAAGATGAAGCCCATTCCGGTGCTGCTGTTCGGCCAGAAGTTCTGGAACCGGGTGGTGAACTTCGAGGCGCTGGCGGAAGAGGGCACCATCTCCCCGCGCGATCTGGAGCTGTTCCGGTTCGTCGAGACGGCGGACGAGGCCTGGGACGTGCTGCACGAATGCTGGGGCCTGCCGGCCGAATAAGCGGCTGGTCCCTACACCCTGCGGTCAAGACGGGGTCTGGCGCTTGCCGGCCCCCTTTAGCCGTGCCCTTCGGCTGTTCAGCCCAGTCTTGCCGGCAGCTCTGCCTCGTAGGCGAAGCTGTGGCCGGGGTGCAGGTGCGTGGCGATGGCCAGCGGCTCTCCCTCCGGCGTGCAGCAGAGGTAGGTGATGCGCAGGCACGGCGACAGGGCGGCGATGTTCAGGAGGCGCGCCTCGGTCTGCACCGGCGTGACGGACTGGATCCGCATCCTGACCGGGCCGAGCGTCTGGCCCAGAGCGCCGATCTGCTCCCAGACCGGCCGTGAGCCGGGCTGAAGCTGCTCCGCGATGCTCCTGAGCGACGTGTCGAGATAATATTCGACGAGCCCCGACGGTGCGCCAGATGCGGAGGCAATAACCGCCGATTTGACCAGCCACCGGCTGCCGGGCGTGCAGCCAAGGCGCTGCGCCAGGCGATCATCGGCCACCAGCGTGGTGGAGCCGCCGAAGCGCCCTGCTGCCAGTTGTTCCGCATCGGCTGCCAGCCCTTGCTCAACCTCGGCCGGTTGAGAGGATGCCCGCTCGTGCTGGATCAGCGTGCCCGCGCCGCGGCGGCGGGCGATCAGCCCCTCCACCTGCAACTGGCGCAGCGCCTCGCGAATGGTGAAGCGGCTGACCTGATAATGAGAGCAGAGCTTCTCTTCGGTTGGCAGATATGTGCCAGCGGTGAATTCCTGCTCTCGAATGCGGGAGCGCAGGTCATCGGCGATTTTTTGGTAGAGCGGCTGCCCTGCCAATCCCGACAATCCTGTCGTTTTGGCCAATGTTTCGCCCATTGCCACCGACACCGTCTCGTTATTAATCTAGACAGACTAGATTCTTTTATGCTGTTTTCCAACCCATTTTGAAACGGTGTTGCAGCGAGACGGTGCGGGGGCGGTAAAACGGCCTCAGTCCAGGGGATCGACGGCCCCGCGTGCGATGCCCAAAGCGCCGAAAACCTTGATGTCGATGGTCGCGCCGCGCTTGCGCTGCTCGGCCAGCCACTGCTCGATGGTGTCCAGCGGCACGACGTGTACCGTGATGTTTTCGTGGGACGTGCCGCCACCCTGGCCGACACGGGAGAGGCGGGTGGCGAGATACATGTGCACGGTCTCAGGTGTCATGCCGGCCGAGGAGGCGCCTTCGTAGAGCCACTTCCATTCCCTGGCGCAGAAGCCGGTTTCTTCTTCCAGTTCACGCTGGGCCGCCACCAGCATGTCTTCCTCTGCGTCATCCTCATCGCCGACGAGGCCGGCCGGCAGCTCGATGCACGGGCCGTCGATGGCGGCGCGCCATTGCTCCACCAGGACGAGGGCGTTGTCGTCAGTCACCGGGATGATGCCGACAACGCCGCTTCCCTTGTTGCGGATGGCGAACTCCCAGCCGTCTTCCCGCACCAGTTCCAGATACTTGCCCGTGCCCAAGATTTCCCGTTCCCGCACCATGGCTCGCATACTCCTTTCTCGCATTCGGGCCAGATCAACAGGCCAATGCCAACTTGGCAGTGACGGCACTGGCCCGTGGATGTTAAACGCTCACGCTATGTCTAGCGCAATTCCACCCGTCAGTTATCGTCTGCATCAGACCGATCCGGCTGCCTTTGCCGAGGCTCTGGGCAAGTCCTACGCCCGGTACGGTTTTGCCGTAGTGGCGGACCATGACCTGCCGCAGGACATGATCGAGGCGACGCTCGGCCGGTTCAAAACCTTCTTCAGCTGGCCGGAGGCGCAGAAGCGCCGCTATCACCAGCCCGGACTGGGCGGCGCGCGTGGCTACACGCCTTTCGGCATCGAGACGGCCAAGGGCGCCCGGACCCATGACCTGAAGGAGTTCTGGCACACCGGGCGGGACCTGCCTGCCGGGCACGCCTATGGTGCCTGGATGCCGGAGAACGTGTGGGTTGGAGAGATCGACGGCTTCGAGGCGCACGTGCGCGCGCTGTACGCGGCGCTGGACGACTTCGGGCGGCGGATGCTGCGGGCGATCGCGCATTACCTCGGCCTTGCCGCGGACTTCTTCGAGGGCAAGGTGGATAGGGGCAACAGCCTCCTGCGCGTGCTGCATTACCCGCCCGTCCCGCCGGAGGTGGCCACGCAATCGGCTGGTGCGGTGCGTGCCGCCGCGCATGAGGACATCAACGTCATCACGCTGTTGCTGGGGGCGGAGGAAGGCGGGCTGGAAATCCTGACGAAGGACGGGCAGTGGCTGCCGGTCAACCCGCCGCCGGGCTGCATCGTCGTCAACATCGGGGACATGCTGCAGCGGATGACCAATCACACCCTGCCGTCAACGACGCACCGGGTGGTCAATCCGCCGGCGGAGCGCGCAGGCCATGCCCGCTACTCCATGCCGTTTTTCCTGCACTTCAACCCGGATGTGGTGATCGAGCCGCTGCCCGGCTGCGTGACGGCAGACAATCCGAGCCGCTACCCTGAGCCGATCACGGCGCAGGGGTATCTGGAAGAGCGGCTGCGGGAGATCCGGCTGCTGTAGGACAGCCGGATCTCCGGATCAGCCGAGGGACTCAGTCAGACTGGATCAGTCCTTGTCCCAGCTGGGCAGGGCCTTCAGCTGGTCAACGGTCAGCTTGGTGCGGAACTGGCCGTTCTGGACGGTCAGATGCTCCAGCGGAATGAGCACTTCCTTCTCGCCCATGCCGAGGAAGCCACCGACTTCGGCGGTCACGCCGACGATCTCGCCGGTATTGTTGGCGATCACTTCCTCAACCTCGCCGACGCGCTTGCCGTTGGCATCGGTGATGACGGCGTCTTCCATCTGGCGCACGGTCATGTTGCCGGGGCCGAGCAGGGGCTCGTTGTCGTCCACCTCGCGCAGATAGCTGCCGGTCATAACCTTGGTGCTGCCCTGCTGCTGGGCCTGCGTCGGCTGGCCGCTAACCTCGCGCTTGATGGTTTCGGTCACGTCGCGCACGACATTGCTGGACCCCGGAGAGGTCTGGGTTGTCGTCTGCGTGGTGCTCTGGGCGGAAGCAGGAACAATGCCCGCAAGAACAATGAGCGGGGCCAAAATAAGGGGGGTTTTCATAGCTCACCTCGGTAAAATTGAAAAAATTTCCAAGTTCTGAACGAGTTGCCCAAGCAGTTCGT
>NZ_DATBUP010000080.1:0-13609 GCF_036515995.1 Pedomonas sp.
TACGAAAGCGGGACTGAGGGAAGCTTTCGCACCCAAGCGCCGGACCGGCCGATGCAGATGATTGATCTGCTGCGTCACACCTCCGGCCTCACCTACGGCTTCCAGCAGCGCACCCCGGTGGATGCCGCCTACCGTGCAAGGCAGGTGGGGGAGATTGCTCTCAACTCCAGCCTTGAGGACATGATCGCCGCACTGACTGGCCTGCCGCTGGAGTTCTCGCCGGGGGCGGCGTGGAACTACTCCGTCTCGACGGACGTGCTGGGTTATCTGGTGAGTCGGATTGCGGGCAAGCCGCTGGATGAGGTGATTGCCGAGCGCATTCTGGCCCCGCTTGGCATGAAGGATACGGGCTTTTGCGTCAGGCCCGATCAGGCCGACCGATTGGCCGCCTGCTACCAGACGACGCCGGAGGGCGGCTTTGCGCTGCAGGACGACCCGGCACGGAGCCCGTACCTGACGCAGCCGGTCATGGTCAGCGGCGGCGGCGGCCTGGTCTCGACAGCGCATGATTATCTGCGGTTCTGCCGCATGCTGCTGCAAGGCGGGCAACTCGACGGCGCGCGGGTGCTCGCGCCCAAAACCATCGAGCTTATGACCGCGAACCACCTGCCCGGCGGGCAGGACATGCACAGCCTCTCCCGCTCCATGTTCAGCGAGTCCGCCTATGCGGGCGTGGGCTTCGGCCTCGGCTTTGCGGTGACCATGGACCCGGCGCGCACGATGCTGGCCGGCAACCGGGGCGACTTCTTCTGGGGCGGTGTTGCCAGCACCTATTTCTGGATTGATCCGCGTGAGGACATGGCGGTCATCTTCATGACCCAGCTGATACCGTCCTCCGCCTATGCCATTCGTCGGGAATTGCGCACGCTGGTTTATGCGGCGCTGATTGAACCCGCATCCTGATACGCTCCCCCCCCTTGCGATGGAATTTGGCGGAAATCCGCGATTCCTGACCTTGAGATGCGGCGTGCCGTTACGCCTGTGACAATAATGCTCGCAACTTGCGGAAGTCACAGCCGTTTTTCCTGCTGCCAGGCTTGGAGACAAGCGATGGAACAGGGGATGCCATGACTGCCGCCGTATGCGCTCAAACCTTGCCAGCCGGAGCGAATGTTCGCGCCTGGCGAGTGGAAAGCGTGTTCGACGCGGCTGGCGACGCCATTGTCTACCTCGTGACCCACAAGGACACGGCTGAAGGCGCCTTCCTTCAGGAATTCTTCCCATCCGGCATCAGCGTGCGGCACCCAAATGGCAGTGTCAGCCCCCGCGCCGGAGAGGCGGGCGAGCAGTTTCTTGCGGGCCGGGAGACGTTCCTGATGCAGGGCGCGGCGCTGGCCGGCCTGTGTGCCGCGCGGCCCGTGCCTCATCTGCCGCGCGTGCGCTCCGTGTTCATGGAGCAGGGCACGGCGTACATGGTGATGGACCGCTACGGCGGCACGCCGCTGTCGACCGAGCTGAACCTCAGGCATCGCCAGCCGGAAGAGCGCCTGATCGCCATGTTCCGGCCGTTGGCGCTGGCGCTGGGACAGTTGCACGATGCAGGCGTTTGCCACCTGCGCATCAGCCCCGCCGTCATCATGCGCCAGAACAAGCGGCTGCTGCTCACCGGGTTTGCGGGCGGCGCGGCCCCGCGCGGCTGGGAGGACGATCCGGACACGGCCTATTGCCCGACCGAGCTGCTGGTGCCGGTGGCGCCCGCCGGGCCCTGGAGCGACGTTTATTCGCTGGGCGCGGTTCTCTACCACTGCATGACGGGCGGCCCGCCGCCCGAGGCGGTCACCCGGCTGGGGCCGATTGACTGGCCTGCCGCCTGTATTGAGGAGTACAGCGCCGAGTTCCGGGACGCGGTTGGAGCCGCCCTCTCGTGCGTGACGGCGGACCGGCCGCAAAGCATGAAGGACTGGTGCGCGGCATGGCCGAGCGTGCGCCCGCAGCCGGATCTGCCTGCAGCCGATCCGATGCCGGATGCCGGGCAGGACGTCTCGGACGCCAGGGCGCTTGTTCGTCTGCCACGCCTTGAGGATGACACCGCGTATGATCTGACCTCAACCCCATTGCAGGCGGACGCGCCGAAGGACGAGACGCCGCGACCGCGCGGGCGGAGGATGCCGTATCTGGGTGCAGCGGCAGTGGCAGGGGGCGTCGCATTGGCCCTTGTGCTGGGGTGGAGCCTGTTCCCGGCAGGCGGCGAGGGATCGGACGCCGCCACGCAAGCTCCGGGCTTCTGGCCCGCGCCTGCAGCGAGCGGCGAACAATCCGCGCCCCTGATGCTGCTGGAGCAGGAAGTGGCCTTTGCGCGGGGTGCGGCCCGGCAAGTGGCTGCGCAGGTGGCGGAAGCGGAGAAGCTGGAATGGCCGGCCGAGCAGATCGAGGCGCTGCGCGGCGTGGAGGCGAGGGCAACGGCCGCCGTCAGGGAGCTTGAGGCTCTCCATGCAGCCCCCGATTCCGCCGGGCGCACGCCGCAGAGCCAGTCCTTCACGGCGGTGCTGGAGCAGCAGCGGCAAGCCATACGCGCAGTGGTGCAGGAAGCCTGGACCATCAGCATTGCCGGATACACGGGCTCGGCCGAACAACTCGTCAGCAACGGCGACGCGAATTTTCATCTGCTGGAGAAGCTGCTGGCCGGGGACAAGCGGCCGGAGCCGACGCTGCTCCTGGGAACGACAGCCTCGGCCCACGGCCTGCTGGGTGCGGCGCATGACAGGATGCAGAGCGCCGTGAAGGCGGCGGCACCGTCTGATCCCCTCATTGCCAGCCGGCAGCTCGCCGAGATCGCCTCGGCATATGAAGATGTCCGCTCCCAGTCGGTCGCGATCCGGGAGGCCTTGCGCCTTGGGCGCGAGCATGCGGCCGCCCGCGAGGCCGAGCAGCGCGTGGCGACACGCGAGCGCAGGCAGTTCCAGTCGGCGCTGGCATCGGCCCGCAGAGCCGTCTCCGAACTGGAGCAGGTGATGCGTGCAACTGCCGGGTCTGATGGCGCGGGCTTGCCGAAGCAGCTGGCACGCGATGCGGCGCTCAGGGTGACGGAGGCGAAGCGGCGGCTGTCGGGCCTTGAGCATATCGTGCTCGATACACCCGATCTGCGGGGCGATCGTCTCAACGCCGCGCTTGTGGAGGTGCGCGAGACGGAAAAGGGTCTTCGGTCGATGTTGATCGAGGTGCGGGGCCGGGCAACGGTTGTTGATACGCCGGAACAGAATCCGGAAGTGGACAGGCTGGTGCGCCGGGCCGATTCACGGCTGGCCCGCAACAATCGCCGGTATAGCGATCTGCAGAAGCTGGTGGCCCAGCACGGCGGGATTATTCAGGTGAAGGGCGGCGACGCGGTCGGACGCAAGGACGTTGGCGGCATCTATCGCGACCTGATGGCCCAGGCCTCGACGAGGGACCGCCTTGCCAAGGCGAAGACGCAGGCAGAGGCCGAAACGCTGTATCAGAAATTCATGCGCCAGCATTCCAAAGTAGACCGTGAGCTCGACCGGATGCTGAGAGCTGCGGCAAAGGCAGAGCGGCTTTGATGCCGCATCCGCAGCTCAGACATGCTTTTGAAATAGCGTCCACGCGAATACCGAAGTTAGGTGTGTTGCCAAATTTCATCATTCGCCAGCGAGAGACGCAGCATTTTGAAGGCAGTTTCAGAATCCAAGTCGCGGAAATGCATTTATTGGAATCCCGCACTCATTGCACTGCTGAGACATCAATAACGCTGGCGAGAGTCCTGCAGAGTCAAGGACTCCCGGATTTACAGGCGTTACAGGCTTGTTTTTATAATTTATCTAAACAGTCCCGGCGCCATGATTAGCGCGCGCGCATCAATCTCTGCGAGTAATATAAAGTTGTTGGCTTAGTTGATTACTTATCCCACAGATGAAAAAAATGCTCTAGATGTGTTGCGTCTTCCAAACATCGATGACATTATCCCGCCAGCGCCACTTTCAGTTACTCGGTTTCGTTCCGTAGCGATTTGCGTCGCACACCGGACTGATAGGACTGTGGCGGCTTTTCTCGTCCTGCTTTGTATTGGCCATTCCTGGGTTCGCGTGCGCGGCACAGATCGCAGACCGTGTTTCGGGGAGTTCAAAGACCATAACTGGCTGCGAGGCTTCAGCGGGGGCGGCGACCATGCCGTAAGCTAGTTGTCCTGGCAGTTGGCAATAAAACAGCAGGCGAGAAAGGACTATCCAATGGCCTTGTGTGATGTGCCTGAGCCGATTGGGGGCAAAGCACCTACCGAATATCCCAAAACAAGAAGAGAAAGAGGGGGGTCAACAAAGGAGAGGTTGATCCTGGCCGCGATTGCGCTCAGTGCCCAGCGTGGCTTCTCCAACGTTCCTTTGCGGGAAGTTGTCGAAAAGGCAGAATGCCACAACATCAGTGCGGTGCATTATCACTTCAAGAACCGCAACGGGTTGCTTGCCGGCATTCTCCAGATGATCGACAAGCACTGGGCTGTGGACATTCCGGGCTATGCGCAGCGGGGCGGCATATTTGATGTACTGCATGCCTTTGCACTGTCTCTGGACGACCTCAAGCGAGCATCGCAGTGGGGCATGACGGTCATCAAGTTCCTGACCCGCCTCGCGATGGATGATGATCCGGCCACGGCCGATGCCGCAACGGCATTTCTCGCGGCCAGACTGAACGCAGTGTTCGATGCAATTGCGCCGCACTGCACGGATATGGACGCGTCAGCGCTCCGCTTGCGGGTGGGTAACGCCTGCCTGCTGCTGCTGACGGTATCCAGCCATCTGGATCGCAGCTGCATGGTCGCGCTTGGCTGCGATAATCTGGTGGAGGTCAAGGAATCTCTCCTGCGGGAAACGGTGACGATGGCTGCCGCCATTATTCACGGCTCAACCCCTGAAGAGACTGCCGAAGCCGAAACCTGGCTGCCGGAGACATCGCGCCGTGCGATGCAAGATCTGGCACCCGCCCGCCAGTCAGCAATTCCAGAGCGGGCTTTGGTTTAACACTCCGACAGAATGCCAGCGGACACACTGCGCCGTCTTGCCCCTAACGGGGCAAGACGGGTGAGCAGGCTCGCACCCCGGAGCTTTGAACTGGCGCAAGAACGCCAGCAGCAACCCGGGCAATGGGTGCCCTGTGCAGTTGCCCGGTGTGAAGGGCGGAGCGGCCAGGATCGTGCGATCGGTGGATCGAATTGCCCGTCTGCAACAGTGCTGTGATGGGGCGTGGCGAACGGCTTCACTTCAGTTTCGGGAAGCCGGATGTGAAGAGCAAAGGCCTCGCCTGCCGCTTCTCGGCGCTGCGGACGTGGGATGGACAGCGTCGCGGCACGGGGCGTGTGTCTGCTGGCTACTGTCGGATGTTGCACCCGGTAGGGTGTGGAGAACCATGGCTGGCCCTGTGCCCCGGGAACGAACTTTGCCAGTCTGATGACGGGACCCGAGTAACAGGGCTCCGTGACAGCGGGGCGTGTATGGGTATCAGGGATAATCGAACCGGCGCGGCAGGTGAAAAAGGAAATTGTCTGCAAAGGGGCGGTCTGCCAGGGGTCGGATCGACATGCCTATCATCATCAAGCGCGCCGTCATCGTCCGTATCAGTGCCGCGGCCTCAGACGCAGCCTACGAGAAAATACGCAGGAGAAGTGCAGGCAATTGCCGCCGCCAGAAATGAATTGCGCCGACAGACTCACTGCCGCCTGTCACGGCAGGACATGGAGGACATTATTCAGGAGGCTTTCGTACGGCTCTATAGCAGGGATGACAGCGCGGGGCCGGTTGCGAATGTCGAGGCCTTTATCCGGCGAACGGTGCGCAACCTTCTGTATGACCGGGTTCGCGCATCGGCGATACCGGAAGTGCCGTGTGACGAGGCCTTGACCGGGCATGCAGATGAGACGGCGTCACCGGAGCGGATTCTGCTTGGACGCCAGGCGTGGGAGGCCGTGGTGCGGGAACTGGAGCGTCTGCCCGAGACCACCCGCACCCAGTTTCTCCAGCATCGGCTGGGTTCGGTGACAGTGCGGGAGCTGGCACAGCAGTACCAGATTCCGCGATCAACGATGTACGAGCAAATTCGAAATGTCATGGATCGCCTGAACAGGGCCGCCCGCCCTTATCTGTAGGCTCGCTGCAAACGGCAGCCCGCTTGCAGAGCCACCGGCAAGGCTGGTGCTGGAGCGCGCTGCCTCTGCAGCAATGCCGGGGAAACTCGGCTGAAGAATGGGGCCTGGCCGGTGGTTTCCATGCGTACTGGCGCTGTCCGGTTTATGGCGTTGCCCTGGGTTGCCGCAGACGAAGGGGGGGTGGAGAAAATATTCTAAATATAACCGGACAACAATGGTCAAATTTCGTCTAAGTCTGTAGAGGGGAATATGAGGGGTCTGAGCGAACCGCGCATGGCGGGGAAGCGCTCAGCGGGGGGATGTCAAAATCATGACGAAGGTCTTCTGGCCTGCAATGCCTGTAACCTGGCTGCATGTTCCTTATGCTGAAAATATCGGCTCCATGGCTGGCATCGCTCCAAGCTCAACAGCTTTGAGGCGAGAAGGCTTTGGCGCGAACAGCCTTTCGTTGACGGTTGTTTGCAACCTGTGCGGGGATTGATCTGAACCTGAACGATATTTGACACCGCAACGCGGACAAACCTGATCCAATTCAGTTCTGCCTGAGCTGTTGCCAGCTCTGGCAAGGGAGACAACAAGACCAGCGGGAAGCAGCCCGATTGTGGGCCCGAAGGAAGATCCCGAAAAAGCGGAAAACGCTATGCTGGTCTGAACTGGAGGCCCGCTCTGGCGCTGAGCGGGCCTCAATTTCTTTGCCTTGGCAGTGAAATCCGGTCAAGCATATTTAGAGAATTGTTCTTAATTGCTTGCAGCGATTAAGATGATGAAACTTATAACAAAATAATATTTTTCCCTATTTTCTGCCGGTTTCACGGCGACCGCTGACTGGCGTGAAACCAAACACCCACCTGATCTGGTGGTTGAGGAGTGCCGTCAGAACGGGCGTCCGGCGGGCAGTCGTGTCTCGGCCGCACGCAAAAATCATATTGGAAAATTGTAAAATTGATTCGTTTGGCTGTGTTCTGGTGCGGCCGTAGTCCTCTTGCGCCGGTAGCCAAACCTGTATCAAACAAGCATTATTGAGGAGGAGGCGCAACCAAGCCTCACATTTCCGAGCGGAGACTTTAAGATTTTTCTGGAATTAATTTAAATAAATTAAATCTCACATTTTCCTTCCGAAAAAAATCAGAACGCAGGATCGCAAAAAATTGCCGGATCACTCGAAGCCGGCAGCCATTCTGCCCACAGCGGTTGCTTGCCGATTTTATGGGGCGCCGGGTGCGGCCCGTTCCGGCGGAGAATGACACGCTGCGCTGAGCTTTCAGAACACCCCTGCTCTCACGGGCCGAACGGACGGAAGGCGTTTGCCCGAAGGTGGAGGCGGCGCAGGCCTCGGGAACGCGCGACAAACCGCAATTGACGGGCAAGAATGGCCGGACAGGGCGCGTGTATGGGGCCGCGCAGGGAACAGGGAAGCGCACCTGCCGGTTTAAAACTGCAGAGGAACCGGCGCGCTTCAGCCAGGTATGGTTGCTTTCTGCGCCAATCGAGACATCGGCCGGAGGACAGGACAGGTGCCCAGTACAGGTGCGAGAGCCGCGCGGGCGGGCCTCCGGCTCGTGTGGCTCGCCATGCTTCGCGCGATGGCTGCCGCCGTGCTTGGCCTCGTGCTGCTCCCCGGCATGGCTCTGGCGCAGCAGGACAGGGCACGCGAGGCAATCGTTCTCGACATCAATGATGCCATTGGTCCGGCCACGCTGGAATATCTGGAGCAGGGCATGGAGGAGGCGGAGCGTCGCCGGGCTTCTCTCCTGATCCTGCGGATCGATACGCCGGGCGGGCTCGATACGGTCATGCGGCAGATCATACGGCGCATTCTGGCTTCGCCCATTCCGGTGGCCTGTTACGTCAGCCCCAGCGGGGCACGGGCGGCCAGCGCCGGAACCTTCATTCTCTATGCCTGCCATGTGGCGGCAATGGCACCGGGCACCAACCTGGGCGCCGCGACGCCGGTGGCGATCGGCGGGGGGGGGGGAGGCGCGCCGCCCGCCAGCCCCTCGCCCGGTGAAAAGCCGGGGCAGGAGGGGGAGGGAAAAGGCACGCAAGGCGGCGGCATGCTCGAGCCCGAACGGGCCAAGGCGACGAACGACGCGGTTGCCTACATTCGCAGTCTGGCCGATCTGCGCGGCCGCAATGCGGACTGGGCGGAACGGGCCGTGCGCGAGGCTGCGAGCCTGCCGGCGAGGGTGGCGCTGGAGCAGAAGGTCATCGACATCGTGGCGCGGGACATGGCTGATCTGATGGCGCAGATGAACGGGCAAGAAGTGCTGGTGGGGCAAACCCGGCTAACCCTTGCAACACAGGATCTGCGGCTGGTGGAAATGCCGCCGGACTGGCGCACGCAGTTCCTGGCGGCCATCACCAACCCCAACATCGCCTACCTCCTCCTGATGGTGGGCCTTTACGGTCTGATCTTCGAGTTCCTGTCTCCGGGCACGTTCGCGCCGGGCGTGATCGGCGGGCTATGCCTTCTGGTCGGGCTGTTCGCGCTCAACCTGCTGCCCATCAACACGGCAGGCGTGCTGCTGTTGCTGGCCGGGGTCGCGCTGCTGGTGGCGGAGGCGTTCGCGGCGTCCTTCGGCATTCTGGGGGTGGGGGGCATTGCGGCCATCGCCATCGGCTCCCTGATCCTGTTCCGGGGCGAGGTGCCGGGCTTCACGCTGGCCCCGGGCATCGTCCTGGCGGTGACAGCCATGAGCGGGGCGTTCCTGCTGCTGATCCTGAAGGTGGGCTGGCAGGCGCACCGTCGCCGGGCAACGACGGGGGACCCTGCCCTGCGCAGCATGGCAGGCGTGGTGCTTTACTGGGAGGGCGACCGGGGAGAGGTGCATGTGCATGGCGAGAACTGGCAGGCGCGGGCGGCGGGGCTGTCGGGGCGTGCGCTCATGCCGGGGCAGGCGGTGCGGGTGACGGGGCGGGACGGACTGATACTGACCGTTGAACCTGTCAATGGCGCAGCGCCAGAGGCGGGCGGGGGACGGAGGAGCGGAATGGGCGGCACCGCGCCGCCAAGCGACGGGAGACCCTGAGCGATGTTCGATTATATTTCCTATGGTTTCATCATCCTGCTGGCGCTGTTCATTCTGGCTTCGGCAATCAAGGTCCTGCGGGAATACGAGCGGGCGGTGGTGTTCACCCTCGGGCGGTTCACGGGCGTGAAGGGGCCGGGGCTGATCCTGCTCATTCCCATCGTGCAGCAGATGGTGCGGGTGGACTTGCGCATGATCGTGCTCGACGTGCCGAGCCAAGACGTCATCTCGCGCGATAACGTCTCGGTTAAGGTCAATGCAGTGCTTTATTTCCGCGTGGTCGACCCGGACCGGGCGATCATTCAGGTGGAAAACTTCATGGCGGCAACCAGCCAGTTGGCCCAGACTACGCTGCGCTCCGTGCTCGGCAAGCACGAGCTGGACGAGATGCTGGCGGAGCGGGACAAGCTCAACCGGGACATTCAGGAAATTCTCGACAGCCAGACCGATGCCTGGGGCATCAAGGTGACCAACGTCGAGATCAAGCACGTGGATATCGACGAGAGCATGGTGCGGGCCATTGCGCGCCAGGCCGAGGCGGAGCGCGGCAGGCGCGCCCGCATCATCAGCGCGGAGGCGGAGGAGCAGGCCGCCCGCAAGCTGGTGGATGCGGCGCACATGCTGGCCGTGGTGCCGGAGGCGATGCAGCTGCGCTACCTCTCCACCTTGCAGGACATCGCCACCGAGAAAAACTCGACCATCGTGTTTCCGCTGCCCATCAACATGCTGCAGAGCTTTATGAGCGGGGTAGGCCCGGCCACGCCGCCCCCCGGCCCGACAGCACCGCCGCCCCGCCCGCAGCAGGAGTAAAAGCAAACCATTTGAACGGCTTCTGTCTTCAGGCGTTGCCCTTGAGGAAGGCTTGCGTTCGCGAGTCCGCGTTCTCGGCAGGAGTTGAATAGCAGTATGACACTCGACAGGCGTGCCCTCCTGACCCGCACGGCGTCCATTCTGGCGGCGGGGCTGGTGGCGGCCTCTTCCGGACCGGGCGATCCGGCGGCGGCCAGCGGGGAAAGGCAGGCGGCATGGGAGGCCTACTGGGCCGGAATTCGCCAGCAGTTTCCCCTCTCTCCGGATTACGTGCATCTGAGCGCGATGTTCATTTCCTCGCACCCCGAGCCGGTGCGCCGCGCGATCGAGGGATACCGGCGGGCGCTGGATGCCAACCCGGCGGTCTATCTGGAGGAGAACAACTCCCGCCTGCGCGGTCTCGCGCTGGAAGCGGCGGGGCGGTACATGGGCGTCGACCCGCGGGACATCGCGCTGACCGACAGCACCACCATGAGCGTGGCGCTGGTTTACAACGGGCTGATGCTGCGGCCGGGAGACGAGATCCTGACGACCAATCAGGATTATTACGTGACCCATGAATCCGTGCGGCTGGCAGCGGCGCGCACCGGCGCGCGGGTGCGCAAGATCAACCTGTATGAGGATATCGGCCAAGTGACGCCCGAGGCGCTGGCAGACCGGGTGCTGCGCGAAGTGCGGCCGGAGACCCGGCTGGTGGCGCTGACATGGGTGCACTCGAGCACCGGGCTGAAAATTCCGGTGCGGATGATTTCAGACGGGCTGGCGCGCATCAACGCCAGCCGCCCGCCGGATGCGCCGGTGCTGTTCGGGCTGGATGCGGTTCATGGCTTCGGCAACCAGAACGAGATGTTCGGCAGCCTTGGCTGCGACTTCTTCATGGCCGGGTGCCACAAGTGGCTGTTCGGCCCGCGGGGCACGGGGCTGATCGTGGCCAGCCCGCGCGGCTGGGCGATGCTGCGCCCGACCATTCCCAGCTTCATCGACGGGGAAAGCTGGAGCGCCTGGCTGCAGCAGCGTGACCCGGTGGGACCGTTTGGCGCCTCGGCCATGATGGCGGGCGGCTTCAAGCCCTACGAGCATCAGTGGGCGCTGGCGGACGCCTTCGGTTTTCACGAGCGCGTCGGGCCCTATTACATCCAGTCCCGCACCGAGCAGCTGGCGACCCAACTGAAGGAGGGCTTGGTGCGGATCGAGGGCGTGACCCTGCAGACACCGCGGCGGACCGACCTTTCAGCGGGCATCGTCTCGTTCGATGTGGCGGGGCTTAGCGCGGATGAGGCGGCGGCCCGGCTGAAGGAGCGGCGGATCGTGGCCTCGGTTGCGCCCTACGCGACCCGGCACGTGCGCCTGACACCCTCGATCTACAACACACCGGGCGATATCGAGCGGGCGCTTGAAGCCGTACGGGCAGTGGCGAGGGGGTAAGGCCGTTCGTTCCTATTCGCCGGGCGTTTGGGCTTGCGCGAGAGGGGCCCCCGTCGCCTCCTCCCACAATCGGTCGAGCACCTCCTGCGTTGCCTGTTCGACGAAACGGAAGGCGAGGGCCGTGCGCGCATCGATCGGCACATCCCCCGCCTCCCATCGCTGGACCGTCCTTGTCTCGACGCCGAACAGGCGGGCAAGCCGCTCCTGCGTCAGCTTGAGCGTGCCGTGAAGCCGGCGGCCTTTGCGAATACCCCTGGCTTCTGCACCGCTTAACCTGGTCAGCATCATCTCTCCTCTGGTCAACCCCGGAAAGGGTACGCCCTTCCCGGGGCCTGACCTTATCTCCTGAACCGGATATTGATAGAAATCTCAATCCGGGATAGGATGAGGGCCAGAAGGATCAGGACGTCCATTCCATTCTCCTTCTGAACGTGATGGGAGCAATCCCGCCAATCACCGGGTCGGCCCGTCCGATCCGGTGATTTCGTTTCTAGGCCATAAAGACTATTCTGCGCAATAAAAACGCGACTTAATGTCGTATTCCTAGAAGCCTTGGCGATGGGTTCCGGCTGACGAAACACGCCAAATCAGGACGGACCGTTTCCACTCCGGCATATTCACGGTGCACAGGAGGGCCCCCACCTAGCACGGCACTGATTGCTTTCCGGCCGCCTGTGCGTTGTGCGGCTGAGAGCGAATTCTGTCGTATTCAGGAAAGGCCAGGATCCATGACGAAACCCCGACTGTTCAGCCCGCTTCAGCTGCGCGGCGTGACCCTCCGCAACCGGCTTGTGGTCGCGCCGATGTGCCAGTATTCGGCCCTCGATGGCTATGCCAACGACTGGCATCTGGTGCACCTTGGCCGCTTCGCGCTTGGCGGCTTCGGCATGGTGATGGTGGAGGCGACGGCGGTGACCCCGGAAGGGCGCATCACGCCGGGAGACGTCGGCCTGTGGGACGATGCGCACATTCGACCCCTGGCGCGCATTGCCGAATTCCTGCGGGAGAACGGCGCGGTGCCCGCCATCCAGATTGCCCACGCCGGGCGCAAGGCTTCGTGCGCGCGGCCGTGGGACGGTGACCTGCCGCTGCCCGCCGAGGACCCGCAGGCCTGGGAGACGGTAGCCCCGAGCGCGGTGGCGTTCGATGCGGGCTGGCCGACCCCGCGCGCGCTCAGCATGGAGGATCTGGCCGAGTTGCGCGACAGCTGGCGGCGCGCGGCGGAGCGGGCGCTGGAAGCCGGGTTCGACGTGGTGGAGGTGCATGCAGCCCACGGCTACCTGCTGCATGAGTTCCTCTCTCCGCTCTCCAACAAGCGGGAGGACGACTACGGCGGCTCGCTCGCCAACCGCATGCGCTTCCCGCTGGAAGTGGTGGAGGCGGTGCGCTCGGTCTGGCCGCAGGACAAGCCGGTGTTCGTGCGCATCTCCTCGACCGACTGGGTGGAAGAGGGCTGGTCGGCGGAGGACTCGGTCGCGCTGGCCGCGCGCCTGAAGGCGCTGGGCGTCGACGTGGTGGACTGCTCCTCCGGCGGCATGTCGGTGCCGCGCGGCGCGGTGAAGGCCGGTCCCGGCTATCAGGTACCCTTTGCTGCAAAGGTTCGGGACGAGGCGGCGATTGCCACCATGGCGGTGGGCCTGATCACCGAACCGCAGATGGCCGAGACCATCATTGCCGAAGGTCAGGCCGATCTGGTGGCGCTGGCGCGTGAGGCGCTGGCCAACCCGCAATGGCCGCACCATGCCTACCACGCGCTGACCGGCGACCGGCAGGACTTCCACGCCTGGCCGGTGCAGTCCGGCTTCTGGCTGCGCAACCGCGAACGCGCCCGCGCCAAGGCGGAAGCCGAGCGGCTGAACGTGGCGGATTAAACTCTGAGGGGCCGTTCCGCAGACGAAGCAAGGGGGTTGGGCGCCCTTGCGATCGCCCTTCGTTGAAACGGGTCGCGCGTTTTCCTCAAAATCATTCTAAAATTAGAAGGCGGCGCAGGTTGAGGGGGGGCGCGAACAAGGCGTTGACAGGTGACGCGTTCCCGCCGTGCTGAAATAGGCAAATACCTATTGACAGGGGGGGGTGTGATTGCTATAAACCTGTCCCCTAACAAGAGCGGGGACAGTGCCGCCACGCGGGGGAGGGGTTATGGTGATGGGGCCGGTGTTCGTGTTGGTTCTTGGGCTGGTGCTGATTGCGCTGGCCGGGTGCGCGGCGCCGGCACTCGGGCGGATTGCCGGCGTGCGCGTTTACCGGGGCCGGG
>NZ_DATBUP010000081.1:0-5060 GCF_036515995.1 Pedomonas sp.
GATCGAAGCGATCGGTCCGGAAGAAGGCCAGCACGTCAAGGCAGGCCAGGTGCTGGCCGAACTCGACAAGAGCACGTTCCGGGATCGCCTGGCCGCCTCTGAAGCACAGCTCCAGGTCGCTGAAGCCGAGCTGACCAAAGCCCGCGCGGGCAACCGGCCGCAAGAAATCGCCCGTGCCGAGGCGGGCCTTGCGGAGGCCGAGGCGGCCCTCAGCCGAGCAAGGGAGGATTATGACCGGCGCAGCGAATTGGTGAAGACCGGCGCGGTCAGTCGTCAGGTCTATGATGCGACCGCCGCCCAGTATCGTATGGCCGAGGCGCAGGTCAGATCAGCCCGCGAAGCCCTGTCCCTTGCCCGCGCCGGCGCTCGCGAGGAGGACCGGCAGGCAGCCGCCGCCCAGGTGGCAGCGGCCCGGGCGCAGCGGGATGCAGCAAAGACAGACCTTGCCGACGCGACGCTGATTGCGCCAAACGCCGGCACCGTCCTCACCCGGGCGCGCGAGCCGGGGGCCATCGTCCAGCCTGGCGAGACCGTTCTGACGCTGACCATCGACCGGCCGGTCCGGCTCCGGGCTTATGTGGGGGCTCGCGATCTGTCGCGGATCGCGCCCGCCATGAAGGTAGAGGTGCAGGCGGACGGCAATCCCAGGGTCTACCGCGGCGTGATCAGCCAGATCTCGCCGACGGCTGAGTTTACGCCGAAGACTGTCCAGACCGAAGACCTGCGGACCGATCTCGTCTATCGTGTTCGGGTGCTCATCGATGACCCGGATGATGCCCTTCGACAGGGGCAGCCGGTCACCATCCATGTTCCCGGTGCCCGCCCGCCTGCGGGCAACTGACATGACCGAGCCGGTAGCAGTTGCACGTGGGGTCACCAAGTCATTTGCCAAGGATGGGCCGCCGGCGCTCGACGGCGTTAATCTGGCCATACTGCCCGGCCGGATGACCGGTCTCGTCGGACCCGATGGCGCGGGCAAGACGACGCTCATTCGCATCCTCATGGGCCTGATCGAGCCAGATGGCGGCGAAGCCCTCGTTGAGGGCAGGCCCGCTGTGCAGGCCGACCGCAGCATGATTGGCTACATGCCCCAGCGGTTTGGCCTATACGAGGACCTGAGCGTTGCCGAGAACCTGACCCTTTACGCGGACCTGCGCGCCCTGCCTCAGGAAGAGCGGCAGGAGCGCTTCTCCCGGCTTCTCGAGTTCACGGACCTCAAGCGGTTCCAGGGGCGGCTTGCCGGTAAGCTCTCCGGCGGCATGAAGCAGAAACTCGGGCTTGCCTGCGCCCTTGTGCGCGAGCCGCGGCTCTTGCTGCTCGACGAGCCCGGCGTCGGCGTTGACCCCGTCTCGCGGCGCGAGCTGTGGGGGATAGTGCGGGATCTGGCGAGCGAGGGCATCGGGGTTCTGTGGTCGACCGCCTATCTCGACGAGGCCGAGCGGTGCGATACGGTGTTTCTGCTGAACGAGGGGCGTCTTCTCTACGGCGGGCCGCCGGACGAGCTGACCCGGCGGACGGAGGGGCGTATCTACCGCCTCGAAATGCCGGAGGCCCGGCGACGGGCGGTGCTGCGGCGCGCGCTCGACCATCCTTCCATCGCCGACGGCACGGTCCAGGGCAGGGCGGTCCGCCTGATGATGCGGGAGGGTAAGGGAGAGCCGCCCTTGGGTGAGATCGAAGCCGGGCCGAATGTCGAGCTGCAGGCAGCTCCGCCGCGCTTCGAGGATGCCTTCATCGATTTGCTGGGTGGCGGCCCCAAAGGCACATCGGACTTAGCGCGCAGTTATCCTGTCATTCCTGAGCAGGATCAGCCTGCGATCGAGGCCAAAGGGCTTACAAAGCGCTTCGGCGATTTCACGGCGGCCCGCGATATCCACTTCTCTGTTCCGCGGGGGCAGGTGTTCGGGTTGCTTGGTCCCAATGGCGCCGGCAAGTCCACCACCTTCAAGATGCTGTGCGGCCTCTTGACCCCGACGGAGGGGACCGGGTCGGTGGCGGGGCACGATCTTCGCCACGCAAGTGCCGATGCCCGCCAGTCGCTCGGCTACATGGCGCAGAAGTTCTCGCTCTATGGCGATTTGTCGGTTGCGCAGAACCTTGAGTTCTTTGCTGGCACTTATGGCCTGTCAGGACAGAAGGCGCGCGCTGCAATCGAGCAGGCCATCGAGACCTTCCACCTCCAGCGGGTGCTCCGCATGAACAGCGGGGCGCTGCCGCTCGGCTTCAAGCAACGCCTGGCACTTGCCTGCGCAGTGCTGCACCAGCCGCCGGTGCTGTTTCTCGATGAGCCGACCTCGGGCGTCGACCCCATCGTCCGGCGCGAATTCTGGTCGCACATTAACGGTCTTGTCGAGAAGGGCGTCTCGGTCTTGGTGACGACGCACTTTATGGAAGAGGCGGAATACTGCGACCGCATCGCGCTCATTTACCGCGCCGAGCAGATTGCCTCCGGCACCCCGGATGAGCTGAAGGAGCAATCCGGCCAGCCTGATGCGACGCTCGAGGAAGCGTTCATTGCGTTGATCGAGGCCTTCGATGCGAGGGAGGAGGCGGCATGACGCGCTCAAGCCAGTTCCTGCGCTTCACCGCGATGCTCAGGAAGGAATCCTATCAGATCCTGCGCGATCCTTCGACATTTCTCATCGCGTTCCTGCTGCCGGTCTTGCTGCTGTTTCTCATGGGCTTCGGCGTCAACCTGGACGCGGCGCGCACGCGCATTGGCCTCTCAATCGAGGACGACAGCGAACCGGCCCGCTCGCTCGCCTCTACTTTCCAGCACTCGCGCTTTTTCGATGTAGAGGCGGTTGGGCCCATTACAATGCTGGAGCGTGAGCTGGTGGCAGGTGACATTCATGCCATCATCGTGATCCCGCAGGATTTCGGGCGCATGCACAGCCGGGGCGGGGGCGTTGTTCAGGTGATCACGGACGGCTCCATGCCGAATACGGCCAGCTTCGTATCCTCTTACGCGAACGGCGTCTATGCGACATGGGTGGCCGCGCGCACAGGCGATCAAGGGGGAAGGCAGGCTGTGCCGATTACCGTATCGGAGCGCTTCTGGTTCAATGCCGAGCTTGCGAGCCGCAACTTTCTGGTGCCCGGCTCCATTGCGGTCGTGATGACCATGATCGGCTCGCTCCTGACCGCGTTGGTCGTTGCCCGCGAATGGGAGCGCGGCACCATGGAGGGAATCATGGCGACTCCGGTTGGCATGGGCGAGTTCCTGCTGACCAAGGTCATCCCGTACTTCGTGCTCGGGCTCTTCTCGATGGCGCTCTGCAGCGTGCTTGCCGTCACCGTGTTTCAGGTGCCGTTTCGAGGCTCAGTTCTGGCGCTGTTCATCATTGCCGCGGTTTATCTCATCCCGGCGCTGGGGCAGGGCTTGCTGATCTCCTCAACCTTCAAGAGCCAGTTCGTCGCCAGCCAGGTGGCGCTGCTGACGGCGTTTCTGCCGACCCTGCTTTTGTCGGGCTTCGTTTTCGAAATCCCCTCCATGCCCCGGATCATACAGGGGCTGACCTATCTGGTCCCGGCGCGCTATCTGATCCCGCAGCTGCAGACGGTCTTCATCGCCGGGGACGACTGGGGCCTGTTCCTGCCGAACATGGCGATCCTGCTGGTGTTCGGCGCTGTGCTGTTCTTCTTCTGTGTGCGGGCAACCCGCAGGAGGATCGCATGATCGGCCCACGGTTACTTGCCATCATCCGCAAGGAAATCCTGGCGGTACTGCGCGACCCGCGCGCCCGGCTGATCCTGATCGCGCCCCCGCTCATCCAGTTGTTCCTGTTCGGCTTCGCCTCGACGATGGAGGTCAACAACATCCGGGTCGGCATCCTCGATCTGGACGGCGGCCGGTGGAGCCGGGAGATTGTGGAGCGATTGGCGGGCAGCCCCAATGTGCGGGAAGTACTGCCGCTGCACTCCGATGCTGCGCTGCGCGAGGCGATTGACCGACAGAAGGTCATTGTGGCGCTGCGCTTTGATCCCAACTTTTCAGCGGATGTCGCCTCCGGGCGGGGCGCTGTTGTCGGTGCCGTCTTCGATGGGCGGCGATCCAATGCCGCGCAGATCGTCTCCAGTTACATCAACCAGATCACGATGAATGTAGGGGCGATGACATCGCCTCGAGCCTTTGCCATGACGGGCGGGACGGTTGCGACCCACTGGTTCAATCCGAACCTTGAATACATGTGGTTCGTGATGCCGGCTCTGATTGCGGTGATCGGTGCGGTCTCGGCCCTTGCGGTCGTCTCCCAGTCGGTCGCGCGCGAGCGCGAGCTTGGCACCTTCGACCAGCTCATGGTCTCGCCCTTGCGGACCCACGAGATCCTGATCGGCAAGATGCTCCCGCCGATGCTCGTCGGTGGCCTGAATGCGACCCTGTTTGTTGTTCTCCTGCCCACCGTCTTTGGCGTGCCGCTGACCGGATCGCTACTGCTGTTCTACGTCGCGCTGTTTTTCTACCTGCTCGCGCTGACCGGCATCGGAATGCTCATCTCCATCGTGTCGATGACGCAGCAGCAGGCGTTCCTCGGCATGTTCTCGGTCACCGTGCCGCTGGTGATCCTCTCCGGCTATGCCAGCCCCATCGATAATATGCCGGGGTGGCTGCAAGTCATCGCATGGGCCAACCCCGCCGCCTGGTTCCTGACTATCAGCGAGGCGACCTTCCTGAAAGCCATGCCTGCCGGGCAGGTCCTTAACCTCACCTGGCCGCTTGCGGTGATCGCGATGGTGACTTTGGTGGCAGCGTCTGCCCTTTTCCGCATGAGGATGGAGTAGTCATGCGAGTTTGTCTGCCTCTCCTGCTTGTTCTGTCGCTTCTGGCGGGGTGCACCGTCGGGCCTGACTATGAGAGGCCCGATGTTGCAGGCCGGGAAGCGTCCTGGTCCGCCCCGGTGAATACGGGGGCTATCGATCCTGAGCCATGGCGCGGGCTGGGGGATCCTTTGCTCGTCGAGCTCATCGAGCGCGCGGCAAGCCATAACTTAGACCTGCGGCAGGCAGAGGCCCGGCTGCGCGAGGCGCGGGCTGGGCGCGATGCTGCGGCGGGGCGCCGG
>NZ_DATBUP010000082.1:0-4467 GCF_036515995.1 Pedomonas sp.
GGACAACCGCCGGTTCATGGAAAACCCCGGCCTCATCGATGCGGGGGTAAAAGACGATCCTCAGCACCCGCTCGCCCGTCCGGACGAGCCCTGCGCCCAGGGCGGTGCGCGACGCCCATGCGCCGGCCGGGCTTGGGGCAGGCCCGGCTTGTCTCTGGCTGCTGGCCGCTCGCTCGACCGCGCGGGCGTCGATCTCGGCGGTCGGTGCGCAGGTGCCTTGCGGCGCCTTGCAGGCAAAGTCGCCCGATACATTGCCGCCCCAGCTTGCGCAGCCTCCGAGTACAAGTGCACCTATGACCGCAAACCACGGTTTCATGCCCGCCCTCCTGCCAGCCAGACCTTGAGTGCCTCGGCACCGAGCGCGCCTTCGGCCACCTGCCCGTCCGATCGGATCAGCACCGGCGTGCCCTGCCAGCCCTGCGCCTGAAAGAAGGCCTCGTTGGCATCAATGAGCCGGGTGTCGCAGCTAGCCCTTGGCGGAAACTTGATCTCTGGATCGCCGCCATAGACGGCCGCCAGCGCTTTGGCCGGGTCCTCCGCGCACATCACCTTTTCGGCGAGCGCCCGGCTGCCCAGAATGGCGATGGGGTATTCCGCAACCCGCGCGCCAAGGTTTGCGAGCGTCTGATGCAGCATCCGGCAGTAGGGGCAGGCAAGATCGCTGAAGACTGCAACCCTCGGGCCATCCTCAGGCCCCCAGCCGATCAGGCCCTTGTCGGGCAGGCTTTCAAGGTCCAGCCGTGCCGGCGCCGGCGCCCGTCTTGCCGTCTCCCCGGCCCTGGGGCCACCGCGGGCGAGCGTGTCGGGCGAGACCTCGAGCAGCCGCGCTGCCGTCAGGTCGGTGCGGGTCTCCAGATCATAGACCCGGCCGATGATGAGATGGCGCGCCTGACTGTCCGTGTAGAAAAGGTTCGAGCCAGCGACGACCTCGCACAGTCCATCGATCGCACGACAATCAACCGACGTGACGTCCGTCTTTGGCAGGCGGGCACCCAGCTGTTTTGTGATCTGCTGCTCGCTCAGCACCCGGTCGGGCGTCTGGAAGTGCGCCCATGCGAGCCCTGCCAGAACACCCAAAACAACGCCTGCCGTGGCAATTACTACACCGCGCCTTAGCGTGGCGCCACTCGCCCATGCCCTCTCTGAAGCCGTCTGTCCGTCCGTCATGACCGTCCCCTACGAGCTTGGTCAAGGGACGCCTCCGCCTGCCACCGGGCCGTCAGATCCGCACGGGTCTGGATATCGTAAACCCGGCCAATAAACAGGTAACGGTTCTTCTGGTCCGTATAATAGAGATCCCGTCCGGCGAGGAATTCGCACAAGCCGGAGACCCTCTGGCAGTTGACGGATGCGATCTTGACGCCAGGAAACTGTTCTTGAAACCGTTTGCGAAGTGCCGCCTCGTCAGGCCTGTGATCTCCAAGGTCTGCGAGATTCCTGGCGATCGTATTTGCAGCATGATTACCGGCCCACAAAAACATCGGGATAACCACCACCACACCAATGACCAGGACACCACCCATTTCGACGATGTTGTGGCCAAAGTCCTTGAACACTTCGATTACACCTCGTCTGGTCATCATGGCTCCCCCCGCACGAATGCGCCGTCCAGGAACACGACTTCAACCTCAAGGCCCGTCGGCATCTCGACGACCGGCTGGTACTGCTCCGCCCGCTCGATCAGATACTTGGCGACCATGTCGCCTGCCGTTGAAATGCCCTGGCCCAGACCGCCCTTGGCAATGTCTCCCGTCGAGAGCTCATCGCGCTTGCCGCCCGTCGAGATGCGCACGCCCGACAGGGCCGCATCTGAATTGGCGGAGAAGCCCCGGCCAAAGCCTCCGGCGATGCCAGCCAGGAACGCCTGGCCGACAAGCGCCCCTTCCCGGCTGACCACCTGACCGCGCACGCCCGTCTTGCCGCCGAACGCCAGAAACCCCTTCACCTCGCTGACGGCGGTGCCGCCACCCGGCTGGTCGCAGGTCAGGCGCTGAAGCTTGACGTAAACCTTCTCGGCGCTGAGATCGCCGCGTGCAGCCCCATTGATGAGGCACCCCTCGATGCGGGTTTTAAGAACCCGGCCGTCCGAGACGACCGAGCGCGCCGGCCCGACGATCCGGAGGACGACCGGCAGCGGATCGGACTGGGAGGAAACCCCGGTCGAGGCATCGACGCCGACCACGACGACTGCTGGCGCATAGCTGTTGGGCGGCAGATAGTCCGGGCTGTCCTCGACAATGAGCGGCGCCGTCTCGGGCCGGCTGGTCTTGAGGCCCGCCGTGTCTTTGGCGGCCCCGCTGAAGGTCAGCATCTTGACCTCGGCGGCCGGCATGCCCGCCATGCCCTGCGGAAGAGGCGAGCCCACAGCCGCCGACCCTGCTCCCCCCACCGGCCGGTAGGGATCAGTGACGTGCGGTGCCTTGGCCGCTGCGGCCGCCTGTGCCCGCAGCGCCTGGTTCTCCGCCTCGTAGGCGGCAATCACCCGCTCGGCATCCTCGCGCGCGGAAGTGTTCTGCTGCCGCACCGTCTCCAGTTCGCCTTTTAATGTCTCGATCGTGCTCCGCTGGCCCTCCAGCTTCTTCAGCCGGTCTTCCGACTGGCGCAGGCGCTGCTCGGACAGCGAGATCCACTCCTTCTGCGAGAGGCTGCGGTTGACGAGCCCGCCCATATCAACGGTGATTTCCTGGGACTGGATTTCATCGGCGCTGCCATCGTCGCTGAAGATCCACCACCCGCATGCCAGAACAAGGACGCCAAGCCCGCCGGCCAGGATCAGGCGCTGCTTTCGCGCCACCTCCTCGTTGACGGATGCAAGGCCCTCGGGCGTCTCTGCCATGACTATTGCCCCCGCTTCTCGACAAGATAGCCAAGCGTCGTCTCGCCCGGCCCCAGTGCCTCGCGGCCGTAGGCAACGGCCAAGGCGTGAGGCGAGGCCAGCAGGCTCTCCGCCAGAGGCACGGTCTCGCGGCCGGTGTTGCGGATCTCGACGACGCGGCCGGCAAGCGCTGCGCCCTCATAAAGGCTGGCAACCCGCAGGCGCAGGTCTCCCCGCCGCTCCGTGCCGCCGGGCGGCTGAATGAGGCGGTAACCCTCGATCACCTGTTGAGCATTCATGGCCTGCATGAGGCGCACGACCGTTGCCTGCTCAGGCGTCTGGCGTTCCCATTTGGCGGCCTTTGCCTCGGCAATGGCCGGATTGGTCAGAAACACCTGCTCGGCACCGATCGCAGTGATCCTGCACAAGAACTTGTAGGTGAAGCCTTTGGTGGTCGTGGCAAAGAAGCTGACCGAGCGCGGCGCATAGAGCTCGGGGATCGAGAGATAGAGATCCCCACGCACCGGCTCGTGCTGCACCGAGAAATCATTATAGGGCTGGCCGGTGCCGACCTTCGAGACGCTGGCGAAGGCATCGTTGGTGAGCGCCAGGCGCGTCAGATCGCGCTGCGAGACCGCGCACTCGACCGTACCATTGTCCGCCACCATCAGGTGCTGGTCGGCCTGCACGGGCGCCGCCGCCCCAAGGCTTGCTGCGCACCACCAGACGATCCGCCTCATGGCCGCTCCTTTCCGTCTGCCGTTATGTCCTCAAAGCCGAGAAGCGAGAGCCGGAAGCCCGCATAGGACCACCTCAGCCGCCAGGTGCGCTTTTCCCTGGAGATGACCTGCCGGCCGACGATGGTCGAGAGCTCGCCCGTCACCTCCGAGGTGAGTGTCTTGGGGTCGACCCTGAGGCTCATCAGCCGGAAGGCCTGGGAGACATCCGAGCCGCGCTGCTCGGCGACCAGTTGCACCAGCTCGGCCTTCACCCGCCCATAGGCTGCAGGGTGAACCAGCGCCAGGATCTCCTCCATCCAGTAGTCGAGGCCTGCAGGCGAGCGGTTGAGCGTCAGGTACGCCACATCCCGCGTCGCCATCTCGAGGTAATCGGCCGAGACATGGGACGAGCTCAATGCGGCGCGCGCCGGCAGCGTCGGCACCAGAACCAGCCGCTCGCTCCGCACAGCCAGAGCCACCACAAGAGCGCCGCACAGAACCGACAGGAGCACGCACAGCGCCAGGAGCCCATTGCGCTGCTTGCGCAGGGTCTGCATCGCAGCAATGGAGATATCCGCCAGCATCGATCTAACCCGCCAGCAGACGACAGTGGGACGGCGGCAGGGCCTTCCACCCCATGACTGACGACGGTACATACCAGTAGCAGACCTGGACCACCCAACCGTGCTGGTGCCTTCCCTTGGCACGTTTTAAAGACAACCAGGTAACCGCCGCCAGACCAAGTCCCAGGAGTATGTGCTGCGTCAGAATCCCCCAGGTGAACGGGACGACCATGGCCAGGAATTCATCGAGCGTCCAAAGCCCGATCAATTCCGGATCGTCCAGTCGCGAGAGGATGAGGTGTTTGTCGGCCATGTCCACCGTCCCCCGTCACGGCCTCAGATGAGTGCCGTAATCGTTGAGGTGACAATG
>NZ_DATBUP010000083.1:0-2436 GCF_036515995.1 Pedomonas sp.
AGCGGGGGCAATAGTCATGGCAGAGACGCCCGAGGGCCTTGCATCTGTCAACGAGGAGGTGGCGCGCAAGCAGCGCCTGATCCTGGCCGGCGGGCTTGGCGTCTTCGTTCTGGCATGCGGGTGGTGGATCTTCAGCGACGATAGCAGCGCCGATGAAATCCAGTCCCAGGAAATCACCGTTGATATGGGCGGGCTCGTCAACCGCAGCCTCTCGCAGAAGGAGTGGATCTCGCTGTCCGAGCAGCGCCTGCGCCAGTCCGAAGACCGGCTGAGGAAACTGGAAGGCCAGCGGAGCACGATCGAGACATTAAAAGGCGAACTGGAGACGGTGCGGCAGCAGAACACCTCCGCGCGCGAGGATGCCGAGCGGGTGATCGCCGCCTACGAGGCGGAGAACCAGGCGCTGCGGGCACAGGCGGCGGCCGCGGCCAAGGCACCAGTTGCTGCCGACCCCTACCGGCCGATTGGAAGCGCGGGGCCGGCGGCTGCCGGTTCGCCTCTTCCGCAGGGCATGGCGGGCATGCCGGCCGCCGAGGTCAAGGTGCTGACCTTCAGCGGGGCGGCCAAAGACACGGCGGGCCTCAAGACCAGCCGGCCCGAGACGGCGCCGCTCATTGTCGAGGACAGCCCGGACTATCTGCCGCCCAACAGCTATGCGCCGGCAGTCGTGGTGGTCGGCGTCGATGCCTCGACCGGGGTTTCCTCCCAGTCCGACCCTTTGCCGGTCGTCCTTCGGATCATCGGGCCGGCGCGCTCGGTCGTCTCGGACGGTCGGGTTCTTAAAACCCGCATCGAGGGATGCCTCATCAATGGCGCGGCACGCGGCGATCTCAGTGCCGAGAAGGTTTACGTCAAGCTTCAGCGCCTGACCTGCGACCAGCCGGGCGGCGGCACGGCCGTCAGTGAGGTGAAGGGGTTTCTGGCGTTCGGCGGCAAGACGGGCGTGCGCGGCCAGGTGGTCAGCCGGGAAGGGGCGCTTGTCGGCCAAGCGTTCCTGGCTGGCATTGCCGGAGGCTTTGGCCGGGGCTTCTCCGCCAATTCAGATGCGGCCCTGTCGGGCGTGCGCATCTCGACGGGCGGGAAGCGCGATGAGCTCTCGACGGGCGACATCGCCAAGGGCGGTCTGGGCCAGGGAATTTCAACGGCGGGCGACATGGTCGCCAAGTATCTGATCGAGCGGGCAGAGCAGTACCAGCCGGTCGTCGAGATGCCGACGGGCCTTGAGGTCGAAGTCGTGTTCCTGGACGGCGCATTCGTGCGGGGGGAGCCATGAGCAATCCGGATGACAGCAAAACGCAGACCAGCGGGCGCCTCAGGGGTCGATGGGGCGAGGTTGGTGCTCTGATCTTGGGCGGGATGCTCGGGATCATTGGAGGGCAGGCTCTCAACACGGACCAGGGCCTGCGTGCGCCGACAGGCGAGACGCGGGTCAGAACCGAGCTCGGCAAGCGCCTGCCAAGGACGGACGTCACGTCGGTTGATTGTCGTGCGATCGATGGACTGTGCGAGGTCGTTGCCGGCTCCAACCTTTTCTACACGGACAGTCAGGCACGCCATCTCATCATCGGCCGGATCTATGATCTGGAAACCCGCACCGACCTGACGGCAGCGCGGCTGCTCGAGGTCTCGCCCGACACGCTCGCCCGCGGCGGCCCCAAGGCCGAGGAGACGGCAAGACGGGCGCCGGCGCCGGCACGGCTTGACCTTGCAAGCCTGCCCGACAAGGGCATGATTGCCTGGGGGCCGCCCAACGGCCCGCGGGTCGTGGTCTTCAGCGACCTTGCCTGCCCCTATTGCCGGGTGCTGCACCAGACGCTGGCGAGCCTTGGCGCGCGGGTTGCGGAATATCCCATCGCCATCCTCGGCAGCCGGGCGCTCGCCGAGAAAGTGCTGTGCGCGCAGGATCCGGCGAACGCGCTGGCAAGCGTTTATGGCGGCGATCCAGAGATTAGTTTTCCGCCACGGGCTAACTGCGACACCCGGCTCATCGATGCCAACGAGGCCTTTTTCGAGGCGCGGGGCTGGCAGGGCACGCCGGTGCTGATCCGATCGGACGGGCAGGTGGCCGAAGGCGCGCTCGGCGCCGAGGCGCTCAAGGTCTGGCTGGCAGGAGGGCGGGCATGAAACCGTGGTTTGCGGTCATGGGTGCACTTGTACTCGGCGGCTGCGCAAGCTGGGGCGGCAATGTATCGGGCGACTTTGCCTGTAAGGCGCCGCAAGGCACCTGCGCACCGACCGCCGAGATCGACGCCCGCGCCGTCGAGCGGGCGGCCAGCAGCCGGAGACAAGCCGGGTCTGCCCCAAGCCCGGCCGGCGCATGGGCGTCGCGCACCGCCCTGGGCGCAGGGCTCGTCCGGACGGGCGAGCGGGTGCTGAGGATCGTCTTTTACCCCCGCATCGATGAGGCCGGGGTTTTCCATGAACCGGCGGTTGTCC
>NZ_DATBUP010000084.1:0-11118 GCF_036515995.1 Pedomonas sp.
GGCGTTGGCACCACCTGCCTGATGCCGGACCAGAACCCGGTTCTCGACGATCCCGCCGTCATCGAGCGCGCCTATCGTCTGGGCCAGAAGCGCATCAAGGTGCGCCCGCTCGTGGCCGCCACCCGCGGCCTTGGTGGCGAGGAACTGGCGGAAATCGGCCTTGGTCTCGCATCCGGCGCGACTGCTGTCGCCACCGGCCGCACTGCCATCACCCACACCGGCGTGATGCTGCGCCTGCTGCAATACTCCACCGGCTTTGACGCGCTGGTCATCACCCATACCGAAGACCCCGGTCTGGTGAAGGGCACCTCGGCTACCGAGGGCGAGTTCGCGCAGCGCATGGGCCTGCCCGCCCATCCGACGCTGGCCGAAACCCTGATGGTCGAGCGCGACATCCGCCTCGCCGAGGCCACCGGCGCGCGGCTGCACATCGCACAGGTTACCTGCGCCCAGTCCATCGAGGCCGTGCGTCTCGCCAAACGGCGCGGCGTGAAGGTCACCTGCGGCGTCACGCCGGCTCACATCCTGCTGAACGAGATCGCCGTCTCGGGCTTCCGCACTTTTGCCCGCTTCTCCCCGCCGCTGCGCTCGGAAGCGGACCGGCTGGCCGTTGTGGAGGGCCTGCGCGACGGCACGATCGATATCATCGCCTCCGGTCACGATCCGCGTACGCAGGAAGAAAAGCGCCTGCCGTTCGCTCAGGCCGCACCGGGCATGGTCGGCTCGGAGACCCTGCTGGCTACCAGCCTCACGCTGGTTCACAACGGCACGCTGACGCTCGGGCAACTGCTCGACAAGCTGTCCGGCGCACCGGCCCGCATCTTCGGGCTAGACAATGGCCGCCTGTCAGTGGGCGCACCGGCTGACCTGCTGCTGCTCGACCCCGGCGCACCCTGGCGCATCGAAGTGGACAACCTCAAGTCCGTCTCGAAGAACACCCCGTTCGATCGCATGGCGGTGCAGGGCCGCGTGCGCGGCCTCTGGCGTGACGGTGTGGACGTGTTCAGCGCCTGAAACGCCTGAGTGCACGAAACACAGGAGAAGGCGCGGCTCCCCCTTGGGACCGCGCCTTCTTCATATCAGGATTATGGGGCCTTAAGCGTCCGCTCTGCGGGCGAAGCAATCAATGCCACGGCGGCGCAGCGTCTGGCACTCGGCCATGGCTTCCTCACGCCCTCTGAAGTCGCCCACGGTCAGGCGATTCCATTCCCGCCCTTCTGTCACCTGCGGCGTATACCGGGAAAGCAGAGTGGGAAAGCGCGCCTGCAGGCTGTTCCATCCTGCCTCTAGGTTTTCTGCATGACGGACGGCAGCAAGCTGCACAACCCAGCCTTCGCCTTTCAGCGGCACGGCCTGCTCCACTGCCTTGGCGGCCGCTACAGCGGGCGCAGGAGCGTCGGCAGGCACGGCCTCCGAGGCAGTTGCAACCTGCTCGACCTGCGCGACCATCACCTTCGACTGTGTGGGGGCAGTCGCCACAAGCAGCGGCGGCGCGGCATGAGCCAGCGTGGCTGACGTACGAACAGGCACCACTCCAAGAAAACTTGCCAGCCGGTCCTGAGGCGGCAGAGCCGCCAATACAGCCCACTGAGTCAGCTGTCTCGTTGCCTGCGCCCGGCCAGAATCACGCTCGACGATCATGCGGGATTTCGGCCACGAGTCGGCAAGGGCAAGGGCAAGAGCAAGGTTCTGGCGAACACGTTGGCTCGCCTCTGGCTGCAACGCCGCCTGTTCTAAAATGGCGATTCCCTCTTGCGGCTGACCGGCCAATGCAAGGGCCAGCCCGACATCAGGATCAGGCACTCCGTCAGCCGAGGCCAGAGCGCGCAGGCGGGGCACGGCCTGCCCAACCTGGCCCAGCCCGATCTGCGCCAGCGCATAGCCCAGCTGCGCCTGATGGTTTTCAGGATTTCCAGCGAGCAGCGCCGCATTCAACTCTGCTGCCTCGGCAAAGCGGCCTGATGCCAGGGCCTTCATGGCCGCTGCACCGTCTGAGGCCGCGTTTACCCCCTGCTGCATGACGGGCGGAGCGCCGTCCGCCACCATCCAGCTGCGCCCGGAACAGCCTGCCAGCACGGCAACGGCGGCAACACCCGCCGCCAGTATTAAAACCTGTCTGATGCTCGTCATGCCCTCATACCCGAGACTGCAACCGGAGGATGCTCCGCCGTCCTTAGACCGCCAGCGGCTGCTTCGATGAGGGATCTTCCGCCATTGCGATCTCCAGATACCGATCCAGTGCCTCCTCCAGAATTTTCTGGGCCGAGGTGCGGCGGAAAATGGCAACCACGCGCAGGTTCAGGTGCCGCTCCGGATCGAGGCGGAACGTGAAGGCCACCCTTCTCTGACCGCGCTGGGCCGGTGCGGCTTTCTGCTTGGCCGCGCCTTGTGCGGTTTCGCTGCTCTTGGGCTCTGCCGATTTCACCTCGATAAGAGCAGGCTTGTGCTCCGGTCGCGGCAGCGTGATCGGCTGGCGTGGCGTTACGCCTTCCATCGGCTCCAGCACCAGACCGGGCGTCAGTGCCGGACGGGCCTCTCCTTTGCGGACCAGCAGGCTGCCCGTCAGGGAAGCGGCGGGCTTTGGCTCCAACATGGCTCTGCTCCCCTGTGTCAGGCGCCAACGGCCTTGCGACCGAACCCGGCCTTGGGCGCAACCACCTGCGCAGGCAAGGCCTGACGCGGCTGGAATACGGTACGGCGGAAATTCTTTTCCAGCCGGTCGGCCAGATACCCCCACAGCAGCTCGATTTCCTTTGAGGATTTGCCGTTCGGGTCGGTTTCCATCACCGTCCGGCCGTCAATCATGCTGGACGCGAAGTCAGTGCGGTTGTGAATCATCACCGGTGCCACCGTGCCGTGCTGCGAAAGCGCCACCGCCGCCTCGAAGCTGATCTTGGCCCGCGCCGTTGCCGCATTGACCACGAACACCAGCGGCTTGCCGGAGCGCTCCACCAGATCCACCGTCGCACCGGCAGCGCGCAGATCATGCGGGCTAGGGCGAGTCGGGATCACAACCAGATCGGCAACGCTGACAACCGTCTGAATAGCCAGCGTAATGGCGGGCGGCGTATCGATGACCGCCAGCTTGAAGCCCCGGCTGCGCAGGTCTTCTAAGTCTGCGGCCAATCGGCTGACGCTGGTCTGGGCAAACGCCGGCGTCGGCGCATTGCGCTCGTTCCACCAGTCGGCCAGGGACCCCTGCGGGTCGATATCCATCATGACCACCGGGCCGGCGCCATTCCGCTCGGCCTCAACGGCGATGTGGCCGCTGAGCGTGGTCTTCCCCGAACCACCCTTCTGAGATGCAAATGCGATAACCCGCATGGATCTCTCCTCCCCTTCTTGAGGCATTCGAACCTCAACTATGAGAAGCAGAGTTTTAAGAGAGTGTTACTAGATCATCTAAATTTTTTAGATAGTTAGCGCCAAGTTAACGAGAAAACTTGACATATTCGAATCAATAACTTGCGGACATAAGGAAAACTTTATATCCGCTCGCTGCTCCACTGCAACGGCCGGAACGGCGTGCCCGCGGCTGGCGAGTAGAGCAGCAGGACGTGGCCGGAGCATCCCGGCTGGCGGCAACGGGGCCGCCGGTTGATCAGAGAGAACCCCGGCCCCTTCGCCTGCTCGACCTTCGCCAGATCGGCGTCACCCCACTGGCCGCAGGTGCGGCACGACCAGCGCACGCGCACGCCTGCCTCGCGCATCGCGCCGACAGTGCGGACCCAGGCGGGGATGAGGGGTTCATTCTTGCCCATGCGCCAGAGAGAACACATGGCGAACAATCACACAAGATGGCACATAAAAAGTGCCATGCATGTCGCTTTTTCATTGCGAATATAGTCAAGGTGCGCTAAAACAAAATCACCGGGCAGCACAAGGCGACCCGGTGATTGGTGGGATTGCTCCCGCTGATTCCAGAAGGAAGATGCAAATGGACCTGCTGCTCCTTCTGGCCCTAATCCTAAGCCGGATTGAGATCACGATCAAGATCCGGCGGAGGAAGTAAGAGCCAGCCCCCGGGGAGTCGAAAGGCTCCCCGGGGATGGCAGAGGGGAAGAGCGATGTTGAACAGGATAAGCCCGGACGAGGCTAAGGCGATCCGCAAAGGCCGGAGGGTTTCCGGGCTCAAGCTGACCCAAGAGCGGCTTGGTCTCCTGTTCGGCGTCACAAAGCGCACGGTCCTGAGATGGGAGGCGGGGGAAGAGCCGATTGAACCTCGGACGGCCCTCGCCTTCCGCTTCATTGAGCGCGCCAGCCAGGAAGAGCTGGACGCGATGTGGGAGGCAGCCCAAGCGGCTGCTTGAGGCTTGGCCGTGAATCGGTGGGCCGCTATAGTGCTGGGGCTGCGGCGGCGTGAAAAGCACAGCATGGGCGATGGCCAAGTAAACGCCGCACAGCTATGGCCGCCAAGGTGAGCCCGGACAGATGCGAGGGCAGCCGAAACGGCAGAGGTACAGCTAAGCCGCAAGGGGCCAAGGCCGCAGCCGGTGGAAGCCCGGCAGATCAGCCCGGCCACGCTTCGACCAGCGTCCGCCGCCTGCCGTCACAGTCCGCATAGGCCCGCGTCACCGTCATACCCCAGTCCACAACCTCACCGGCCGTCACCGGCGCGTCCGGCAGCGGCGGGCACGGCTGGGCTGCCTTGGCTGGCACCGGCGGCAATTGAGGAATTGGCTGCCTCGATGGCCCGCTGCAGGATGCTGCGGCCAGCATCATCAAGGCAAACGACAGTCGCAGGCTCCGTCTGAACATAGCGGATGACCTCTTTCTCAATGGGGATGAACACGCGCTCGCGCTCGGCGTCGCGCTCCGCTGCCTTTTCGCTGGCTACGTCGGCCCTCTCGCGGAACTGGAGTTGGCGCTCGGCCTGCACCTTCTCCCACTTCGCCCGCTCGGCCAACTCGCCGCGCTTGAAGGCTGCCGATTCGTGGTGCCCGATACAGAGCTTCGCCCCGATCGCCAAGGCCATGCCGGTGCCAGCAAAACCCAGCGCCTTGCCCCACCACGGCAGCGCCATCATGCCACCCGCTCCTTGATCCAGCCGTAGACAAAGGATTCGTTCGCCGGTCGCCGCTCGGCCAGATCGATGTACCGCTCGCACTGGAGGCCATTCAGGGCCTTGAGCAGAACCGTCTCACCTTCCTTGCCCCGGATGCGCAGGAACGCGGTCAGTGCCGCCAGCGTGGCCATGCCGATCCGGCCATCAGTCTTAAGGTCGGCATAGTCCGTGCCCTGCCGGTTGAGCGCATTCAGCACCCGCTGGAGCATCTGGACGGCAACAGCCGGGCCCATGTTCACGCCGGTGTCGAAAAGCTCTTCCGCAACAGCCTCGGAACGGACCGCCACGTGGTCGAGGCGCGGGGCTTCCCAGTACTGCCTGCGGTAGATGCGGATGGCTTCATCTCGGGGCATGGACCGCATCGAGCCGTGATAGCCACACTCCCGCGCCACGGCTTCTGTGATGCCCCAGATGGTCTCCCCTCCCCGGTCGTTCGGGTGGTTCACATACCCGCCCTCACGGCCGAGCAGCCGCTCAATCATCGCGTCAACTCTACTCATAGGTATCCCCTCCCTGACACCGGTCGCATTCAGCGCCGTGCTTCCATGCAATGCCGAGCGCGCCCGCCGAAACGAGCGCGAACCCAAGTCCAAGAATGATGATGACCTCAGGCACCCGACTTCTCCGTCAGGCCAAGTCGCCGGCGCAGGATCGCCTGCAGCGCATCGAGGAAGAAGGCGAAGCCCACCGCGCCGAGGATCATGCTGAACAGGATGATGCCCTCAATGGGCCAGTCCCGCATGCGGCCCACCACCATCGCCAGCGAGGCAAAGGCCGGCAGGGCCGACAGCTCAGAGATGATCAGCCAGCGCCGCTTGCGCTCCCATGCGTCGCGCGCCTTGGGGTCATCGGGCGGGTCGCTGGACAGGCCGAAGAGAATGAAGCCCATGCGCGCCCCGGCAAACGCAAGGCTCCCTCCCCAGGCCAGCAGCCAGAGGATAAGATCGTCCAGCTTCATGCCGGCTCCTTTCAGGCATAAAAAAAGCCGCTCAGGAGCGGCGGCTTGTTCGGCGGTTGCAGTGCGGCGGATCAGGCCACCTCCATGATTCCGAAGAACCAGATGTTTCCCAGGTTGAAGCGGTACATGTCGCTGCCCCCCGTGCCGTCCAAAAGGACGCCACCCCGGAAAGACTTGTTCACCTGCATTGACATGCGCGTGGTTGCTGTCGCGTCAGTCCGCAGTGTGTCCGTTGCCGGGTTGATGTAGTTGATGGCAATTTGGGTGTCGGTGATGCCGCGCAATGCGGGGATATACGGGATCACCACGCCACCTCGCGTATTCGGGATCACCGAAACGTTGTTCCCGGGACACGGGGTGTGGTCGATCTGAACAGTGCCAGCCGACGGAATGTTAATTCCGGTGATGCTGACATTCCCGTTATCGGCCGTGCTGCCCTGGCCCGCGCCGTAGGCAACCTGCCACTGCACGCTGTCCCAATGCACACGGGCAGACAGCGTTTTCTCAATGGACGCCTTCAGTGTCATGGTGCTCAAGCCGACACTGGCACCGACTGACATCCCATGCCGGTTCGACAGAAGCTCGTCCGGCCCCATCACCATCGAGAGCACGCGCTTGTATGTCTTGGCAAAGCGCACCAGAATTTCTGACCCTGTGGCGAGTGCATAGGTACCGGTCACGCCGATGGGGACGTGCCCTGCGTCGTTGATGTAATTCCATTTGGTCTTGTCTTCCGCGTCCTGACGGATGACCCCCGCCACAATTTCGATCTTGCCGCTCCGCAGGCCGTCGGCGATCGGGACCCCGCCAATATTGACGTCGCTGCTGAGCTCTGTGGTCTGGCCAAGAAAAACTGCGCGAAGCTGTTTCGCGGTCGCCGTCCCGGCCAGCGCAGCCCGCCCGCCTTCGAAGATGAAGATCGACGACGGATTGGCGACGCTGGCATTGACGACGTAGGGCGCCGCCGAGCGCGGTACGACGACAATGCCATTGGGAGCGCTCGCAGCGGCAGCGCTAAATGCGGCTGTGTCGTCCGTCACGCCGTCACCCTTGGCCCCATGGCGCCGCGGGTTGCCCACCTCTCCCGCGCCCAGATAGGCGCGCAGCAAATTCTTCGAAACGTTCACGCCATCCTGCAGGATAGAATCAATCAGTGCCATAAGTCCTCCAAAGAGAAAGGGGCCGCACCCCTTTCCGCCAGCGGCATTCTCAGAGTGTTGTTGCTGCTGCTGTCGCCATTGGCGAGTGTCCGCCCGTCCCAAAGCGCGCACGGGCCCAGAAGTAGTAGGTTGTGCCGTCCGCCAGACCGTTCATTGGCTCCGACACTTCCATATTGGGATACCCCACGTCAGCGAGCACAAGAGACGCGGTTGCGAAGCTGTTTGTCGTCGAGCGCCAAATCTCGAAGCCGACGACCATCGGCGTCGCTGGCAATGTAAAATCGAGCTGAATCTGCGTCGGATTACTTGCAGTTGCCACCATCCCAGTCGGCGGCCCGCCCGCGCCGGTCAATGCACCCGCAGGCTGCTGAATCGTCCCCGTCGCCCTCGGTAGATCCTGCTCGTCGACAATCGGATCCCACTCGTAGAAGTCCGGACTCTCCTCACGCAACTGGAGCACTACAGAAAAGTCCTCCGACAGATTCCAGCTCTCGACCTTCCATGCATAGTTGGCCAGGCCATAGCGGTGCGTGGCGAGCGTCACCGTATCCAACGCCTCAACCGCCAGGCCTTTCAGGTTCATGGGCCATGTCACGGTGCGCTCGGCGCTCGCCCGCATCAGCATGATCTTCGCTATGCGCTGCGCCATGGTGTGGCTCTTGGTGAACGGCAGGTCGAGGTCGAGCGTTCGCTGGTCGTCGGTCGTGACGAGGGCGCGGCTCGGATATTCAGTGGGCTGGTATTTCTGGGCCGGGTCGTTGAATGTACCCCGCACCTCGTTGGCGATCTGATCGCCGGGCGACAGGGGCGCGACCCTGATGGAGGCCGCCAGGTCGCCCTCCTCCAGCCGCGCCGATGCCTCACGGTAGGCGCCGGCGTGGACCTTGAACACGCCGCCGGAGTCAGTGAACTCGCCAGCGCAGGATGTTAGCAGGCTGTCCCTGATTTCGTCCGGCGCGGCGCCGGTGGTGATGACCCCATCCAGGGTATAGCGCCTTTCCAGGCCGCCGCTCCTGAGCGGCACGGGCTCGTCGCAGATGTTGGCTTGGGACGCCACAAAATCCCAATCCACCTCATCGTCGTCAATTCCAAAGCCGCCGTCGGCGCGGGGCAAACGCAGCCAGTCGTAGATGCACAGGATCGCGTTGTTGGTGTACCCGCGCATGCCAGTCCGCGGATCGTACACGTCTGCCTTGCCTTCGACCTCAACCGTGATGTTCGGAAAGCCTTCAGCGACCACGTCCTCAGTCAGGTGGAACTTGCAATAGAGCTTGGCGATTCCCTGCCCTCGGTGAGCGCTGGTCCACCGCCCACCGCACTCGCTGACGAAGATCGCGCTGGCCACAGCATTCTCGCCGCCAAGCTCCGGCCAGATCCACGCCGCATTGGCATACCGACCGCTGATCACCTTGCCGGAGGCGTCGAGCGTCACCTGCTCGTCGTTCAGGTAGACCTTGGTGACCGCACGGATCGGGTGGCCGGCAATGGCGATGACAAAGTAGCGGTAGTCCTCGGCGCCCTGCACGGCGTGATAGAAGCTGATCAGGCCGCCGACGCGCGCCCGGCCATAGATGATGCTGGCTTGGCCAACCGCCTGCCGGTAGCTTTGCGGCGAGACATCGGCGCTGGGCCGCGGGATCTTGGGGCCGAGGCCGAGCACCCCGCCGATTACAGACAGGCCAGATGCAACGGACATCGCGACCAGGCCTGTGCTCACCGCTGCGAACAGCTTCGCGCCCATTGCCGCACTTAGCGCTTGCCCGACGCCTGGAATGGCATTGACTGCGACAGCCGCGCCGACAAACGCCACCGACTTGACCACCTTCCCCATCAGACCCTCCAAGCTCTGCCGGCGGCTTGAAGCGGGAGCGCGACCAGACCCCTGTCTCCGAGGAAGGCGCATCGGTCGCCCAGGCATACCCCAAGCGCCGCGTCCTTCGCTGCTTCCACGATATCGCCGCGGTGCGCTCGGCGCGGCGGCACGGGCTCGCCCAAAACCGCCGTTACCGCTCCGGCCAGCGTGGCCACACCGGCGCGCCTGTAGAGCGCCGCCGCCTCCCGCGCCGAGCGGACCGGCAAACCGATGGGCGGGCGAATATCGCGACCGGACACCGCCTCCACCACATCTGCGGCAAAGTCAGCACACGTGGCATCCCAGCCATGGGCGCGCGCCTGCCAGCGGCCGAGCACGTCACCAAGCCGCCGTTCCCATCCCTGCACGCGCATCAGGACTTCTTCCCCCAGAGGATCGAGACCTCCACCATCTGGGCGAGGTATTCGAAGAACCGGTCGCCCGGATAGCGGCGCTGCTGCTCCGCGTTGGTGAGCCGCCGGATGCGGGGCCGTCCCTGGTCGCGCATCCGGCTCTCGGCCGTGATCGATACGGCAAGCTGGTCGCCATCTGTCACGTCCACGGTATCAACACGTCCCTTCCATATGCGCTTCGGAGGGGCGACAACCGATTGCCAGTTCTCCGCCAGCGCCCCCACGTAAAGCTCAAAGGGCTTGCCGCGATAGGCCTGGCCCAGGATGTCCTCGGAGAACGAGGGGTCAATGCCAGAGAGGCCGACGGAAATGCCCACGGCGGCCCCGTCCGTGCCCTCGCCCACAGTGCCGATGCTGCCCAGCGCGCCGGTGCCCAAATAGTCCCGGCCGCCGAAGGACAGCGTGCCGATTCCAGTCCACGCCGCTACCGGATCATCGAGGCCGATGTAGACAGCGAAGAACGGCCGCAGGACTGGCTTCTCGATCTCCTTGGCAAGGTCGGCAGAGAGCAGGCGCGCCATTACAGCACCTCCACAAGATCCAGCTCATAGGTCGCGAATCCGGCAACGTCCGTTGGATTGCTGCCAGCGTCGTCGCTGGTGAGGCGGAAGGTGCCTTTCACCTTTTCGAATCCGATGCGGGCAGCCGGGGCGGCGACTTTAGCCGGAGGCTCGAAGGTCAGAAGCAGCTTGCCGTCTATATCCGCTGGGGTGACCGAGGTGATCATGTGCGGCCGGCCATCGCCGACATCAACATAGTCCCCCACAAGGTGAGGAGAGGTGCCCGGCCAGATACCGGTGCGTGCTAGCCTCGTGCCTCCTGCCTCGACGCCGGATACCGTAGGTGCCCCTACAGACGTCACCACCAGGCCGGTCCCGTCATCGAAAGACGTGGAGTCGGACCAAAACGTCACTGGCACGCTCGCTGCATACTGATCGTAGGTCCGCAGCGGGGCGCCCGGACCTGGCCGCCTGAAGTCCCAGAGCTCCACAGTGCCGAGCGGCCCGCGCAGCTGCATGAGCAGCGCCTCAAGCCGTGCGCCTTTCTCGTGCCTGCGCGTAACGCCCCCAGCCCCGCCGCGCAGCGACAGCTTTGCAACCCAGCGTGGCGCCGAGCGCCCGAGCACCTGCGTCTGGCGCGTGAACGGGCTCTCGTGGACGATGCTGTTCGTCTGCCAGTAGAAGGACACCGCATAGGGCTGGAGATCGTCCGGCCAAACCATGTCAGCCATTGGCGTCGTCCTGCTGCGGCGCGGCCGGACTCACCATCTCCGCCAGCGCTTCCAGCGCCTTGACCCGCGCGAGCAATTCCTCGGTCGTCATCGCCTCCATGAGCCCCTCCGCGACATTGCCTCTCGGACCCCGGCGATAGCCTGCTCTTTGGCGATGCGGCCCATCATGTAGACCTCCTCGCGCGTGGCGGCGTTACCGGCAAAGGTGGGAGCAAAGGTCTGATGGATGACCACCCCGCCACCACCGCCCATCCCCTGCAGCGCGCCATTCGGGATGATCGTCCCAGCCGAGCGCGGCACAAACAGTTCAGGCCCCCGCTCGCCAACGACCGAGACCTTGCCCACCGGCGGGTTGCCACCATCGGCGAAGAAGCCGCCAAAGATGCTGCCAATGCCCTTCATCATCCGGGCAAAGACATTGTCTTCACCGGGGGCAATG
>NZ_DATBUP010000085.1:0-22254 GCF_036515995.1 Pedomonas sp.
GGAACAGGGCATAGGTGCCAGGCTCGGGCACCTGCTGGAAAGGCCTCAGCGCGCCGAACAGTCCGTGCAGTTCATCGGTCAGGCCCGCAGCGAAATAGAGCGCATCGGGATCGCCCCCTAGCCCGCCGTTGCCGAACAGAATGGCCCAGAGGCCGGGAATGTCGATGAGGCTGCCGTCCGGGTTTCGCAGCGCGCCCAGCGTCTCGCCGGTGTCGAAGTCATAGGCGAGGATGTAGCCGTATTCGTTGTGGAAGTTGGCCACGAGCAGAGCGTCGGAGAATTCGCCGAAGTCTTCCGGAGCGAGAGCGACGCCCCACGGGGAGGTCAGGAGATCGCCGCCGGTGCTGATGGTGCGCAGGTATGTGCCGTCCGGCGCGAACACGCTGACCGCGCCAAGGCCGAGATCCGCGTTGATCGCCTGAGGGCCGGGAATGGAATAGGTGACATAGAGCAGCCCTTCGATGTTCTGCACGTTGAACGGCACCAGCCCGGCCGGCACGTTGGGATCGATGAACCCTCCCGGCATCGTGACGGGGTTGAAACTGGAATCGAACACGTCGATCTGCCCGGTGATGCCGTTGGGGGCGTAGAGGTAGGAATTGCCGCCGGTGCTGCCGAAGCCGAGGCCGGGATAGACCGCGGGCCGTCCGGCATCCCCCGGCGGGACCACCTGCACCGCCTGCCTGGGATCGCCCGAGCCGTTCCAGGCGGAGATGGAGCCGTCCAGGTTCGAGAAGATGAAGGTCGCCGGTTCAGGCGACGTGCCGTTGGGGATCTGGAAGCCGGATGATTCATTGAACACGATGCCGGTGGGTCCGGCAGGCGGCGTCGGGTTCTGCGGAATGTTCACCACCAGCGGGTTGCCGGGCGGGAGCGGCCGGCCGGTTCCATCATAGACGGTGGACGTGCCGGTGCCGGTGTTGGCGACCCAGAACGGACCACCCGGCGCATAGGCAACGCCCCACGGATTGACGAGGTTGGGATCGACGAACGCGGCGGGCGCGAAGCCTTCCGCCGCAAGCGCGGCCTGATCATCGGTCACCAGGTTGATCTGCTGGTAAAGCGGCGCGGCGTGGGCGCTCGCTGCTGCCGCCGCGAAAAGTCCAAGGGCCAGGAACGTACGGCGCGGCCAGGAACGGAGCCGTGCGCAAGGGATTGGTGCCTGCATGGGCATCTCCAAGGGTCATGCTGTTGCCGGGAATGAGTCGTCGCAACGCCGACAGCACTTGAGGCAATCACGCGCGGCGCAGGGCGCGGCCGGGCGTGCTGGAACAGGCGCAACGGAAGCCGAAGGGGAACAGGAGCCGCCCCGGTTCGGCTGGGCGGACAGGCAGAAAACCCGGCGTGACGGTTAAGGTTCCTGTGGCTGGACTCCACCGGAAAAGCAGGCAAACGCGCGGAAGCGCCGGCGGACCGGGGCCGCACGGCGCTTCCTGCTGGAACGCGGTATGAGAGGGCGCTGACGTCAGGCGCGCTTGCGACGGCGCAGCACGAGGCCGAGCGGCAGCAGACCTGCGGCCAGTATCCCCAGCGCGCCGGGCTCAGGCACGGGCTCAGGGCCGGGGCCTTGCTGGAACGGCGCGATCTCGGCGAACAGGCCGTGCAGCTCGTCGGTCAGGCCGGCAGAGATGTAGAGATCGTCCTCATCGCCGCCCAGGCCGCCGTTGCCGAAGATCAGCGCCCAGAGCGCCGGGATCGTGAGCAGGGAGCCATCGGGATTGAGCATGGCGCCAAGCTCGTCTCCCGTATCCGGATCGAAGGCGAGGATATAGCCGAACTCGTTGTTGAAGTTGCCCACCAGCAGGGCGTTGGAGAATTCGCCGAACTCATCGGGCGCGATGGTGATGCCCCACGGAGACGTGAGCATGCCGCCGCTGGAGATCTGGCGCAGGAACGTTCCGTCCGGCGCGAACACACTGACCGCGCCTTGCCCCAGCTCCGCATTGAGCGAGTCCTGCCCGGGGATGGCGTAGGTGACGTAGAGCAGCCCGTCGATGTTCTGGATGTTGAAGGGCTGGAGTCCGGGCGGAACGTTGGGATCAACGAAGTTTCCGGAGAGCGTCACCGGGTTGAACTCGGCATCGAACACATCGATCTGCCCGGTTGCGCCGTTGGCGGCATACAGGAAGTTGCCGCCATCCGTGCTGGCGAGGGCAAGGCCGGTGTAGGCGGCTGGTCCAACCGTTCCGGACGGCACAACTGTGACGGCCTGTGTCGGGTCGCCCGAGCCGTTCCAGCCGGAAATCGAGCCGTCCAGATTGGCGAACAGGAAGGCGGCGGGGGCGGGTGTGGCGCCGTTGGGCAGCACGAAATCACTGGTCCCGTTGAACACCTGCCCGGTTGGGCCGGCAACAGGGCCGCTCTGAGGAATGTTCACTACCAGCGGATTGCTGACGGGGAAGGGCTCGCCGCTGCCGGTATAAAGGGTGGACGTGCCGGTGGCCTGGTTCGAAACCCAGAACGGGCCGTCAGGGCTGAACGATACGCCCCATGGGTTGACCAGATTGGGATCGACGAAAGCAGCGGGCTCGAACCCTTCGGCTGCGAGGGCGGCCTGATCATCGGTCACTAGGCTTTCGATCTGGTAGAACGGCTGTGCACCGGCGGACATTGCCGCCAGCAGGGAGCCGCCGAGAAAGAGCGCTGGGAAGACACGCCACGGCCGGGACGGCAGGGGCAGGGAAAAAGGTAGAGATTGCATATGCATCTCCATGGTTAGAAACGGGAAAAGAAAATGGCGGACCGCAACGCCGACGGGACGCAACGCGCAGTGGCGGCTCGGCAGAAGCCACTGCAATCGCACCGCAACTAGGGGAACGGCGCGCAGCAAGGAGCCGCGTGGAATGAATTTTTCGTGAAAGTCCGTCCGGTTTCGGCTGGGCAGACTGCCGAATAAACCATAGTTATTAGCAAAGGTTCCGGCCGCTGGATTTTTAAAGGCTGCCAGTGCTCAAGGGTCTCAGTGTCGCGCCGCGCGCGCCCGGCTTGGCGTTCCGGGCATCAGCCTCTAGAGATGCCGCGATGGAAGCATTTGATGTAATCATTCTGGGCGCGGGCGCAGCGGGCCTGATGTGCGCGGCTATCGCCGGGCAACGCGGGCGGCGCGTGCTGCTGCTGGACCATGCGGACAAGGTTGGCTCGAAGATCCTGATCTCGGGCGGCGGGCGCTGCAACTTCACCAATGTGGATGCAAAGCCCGACCGTTACCTGTCGCAGAACCCGCACTTCGCCAAGTCGGCGCTGAGCCGCTACACGCCGCGGGATTTCATCGACCTTGTGGAAAAGCACGGCATCAAATACCACGAGAAGACGCTGGGCCAGCTGTTCTGCGACGGCTCGGCGCGGGAAATCGTCGCCATGCTGATGGACGAATGCGCCATCGGCGGCGTGGACGTGCAGGCGGGGTGCCGCATCACCAACGTCTCGGGCGGCGAGGGCTTCCGGGTGGAGACGGACCGGGGCAGTTTCCACGCGCCGAACCTCGTGCTGGCAACCGGCGGGCCGTCCATTCCCAAGATGGGCGCCACCAGCTTCGCCTGGCAGGTGGCCAAGCGCTTCGGCCTTGCCATCACCGAGACGCGGCCCGCGTTGGTGCCGCTGACGGTGGATGGCGAGCTGCTGCGCTTCTGCCAGCAGATGGCGGGCGTTGCGGTGGACTCTGTTGCCCGGTGCGGAAAGCAGAGCTTCCGCGAGGCCAGCCTGTTCACCCACCGGGGACTGTCCGGTCCGGCGATCCTGCAGATTTCCTCCTACTGGCGGGAAGGACAGGCCATCACCCTTGACCTCCTGCCGGGTCTGGATGCGCTGGAATTCCTGAAGGACCGCAAGCGCGAGCGGCCCAAGGCGGAGGCGAAATCGGTACTGGCGGAGATTCTGCCCGCCCGCCTTGCCAGTGCGCTGTCCGATCGGCTGCCGCTCGGTCCCATGGCCAACGTGCAGGACAAGCTGCTTGCGCGGATGGCGGCACAGCTGAAGAGCTGGGAAATCCACCCCTCCGGCAGCGAGGGCTACGCCAAGGCGGAAGTGACGCTGGGCGGCATCGATACAAATGGCCTGTCGTCCAAGACCATGGAAGCCAAGGCCGTGCCGGGCCTTTACGCCATCGGCGAGGCGGTGGACGTGACCGGCTGGCTGGGCGGCTACAATTTCCAGTGGGCGTGGGCCAGCGGCTGGGTGGCCGGGCAGTCAATCTGAGATAGGGCGAATTGGAATCCGGCGGTCCGGCCGCGCCGCACGGGAGGAACTGGGCCGCTCTCTCTCCCGTTCCCGATGTCTGATGATGCAAACTTCAGGCACTGGGAGAACAATACATGGCGAATGATCTGAACGGCAAGCGCGTGGCCATTCTGGCGACGGACGGCTTCGAACAGGTGGAACTGACCGAGCCGATGCAGGCGCTGAAGCAAGCAGGCGCGCGTGTCGAGGTGGTCGCGCCCAAGTCCGGCGATATTCAGGGCTTCAACCATCATGACAAGGGCCAGACCGTACCTGTCGATCACACGCTGGAGCAGGTGCAGGGCGAGGACTTCGACGCGCTGATGCTGCCGGGCGGCGTCATCAATCCGGATGCGCTGCGGCTGGAGCCTGCGGCCATCGACTTCATCCGGCACTTCGTCGAGGCGCGCAAGCCGATTGCCGCCATCTGCCACGGCCCGTGGACGCTCATCAACGCCGGGGGCGTGCAGGGGCGGCGCATGACCTCGTGGCCGTCGCTGGAGGCGGACCTGCGCAATGCCGGCGCTGAGTGGGTGGATCAGGACGTGGTGGTGGATCGCGGGCTCGTCACCTCCCGCAAGCCGGATGACCTGCCGGTCTTCTGCACCGCGATGGTGGAGGAATTCAGCGAAGGCCGCCACGAGGAGCAGCCGGGCGGACGCATAGGCTCGGCGCAGAAGGGCGAAAGCGCCGCCACCATGCAGGGCGAGAATATCTGACGTTCGTCCCTTGCGAAAAGCAACGGGGGGCAGAGCCACTGGCTTCGCCCCCCCTCTCGTTTGCGTCTGTCCTTGCGCTTCAGCAGCAGCGGGCCCCACCCGCGCCGTAGCGGGCTTCCTGCCGGTTGCGGAAGAACTCGATTTCGGACATGGGCGCAATGTCGGGATGACGGTTGGCCATGTGGGCGAGGTAGTTCTCGTAGGATGGAATGCCGATCATCAGGTTGGCCGTCTCGCGCACGCCGCTGAAGAAGCGGCGTAGGGCGTATTTGGGCCCCTGATTGCCATGAGTGCGAGGATCATGAGCCGTTTGATCCAGCGTGACCGGCCGGCCCGGCAGGCCGGGATCTCCGGCCTGCTGCCACATGTCTTTCAGTGACTTGGGTTGCTGGGTCATTGCGCTTCCTCCGCCCGATTCACTCTGCCGGAACGCCGCGGATCTCGATCGCGGTCGGCTCCGGGATGCGGTAGGCCGAGATGATCGAGCGGATGCCGAAGATCACCATCGAGATCACGACGCCAAGGAACAGAATGCACAGGCCCGCATCGATCCAGTCGTTGGTGATGATGCGCTGCATCTCGGCGAGGTTCTTTGCCGGGGCCAGCACCTGTCCTTGCTCCAGCGCCGCCGAGAACTTGCGGGCATGAGCAACGAAGCTGACCGCCGGATCGGACGAGAGCACCTTCTGCAGGCCGGCGGTGACCGTGCAGATCACCAGCCATGTGGCCGGAAGAATGGTGACCCAGGCGAAGCGGTGCCGCTTCATGCGGAACAGCACCACCGTTGCCAGCACCAGCGCCACGGCCGCCAGCATCTGGTTGGCGATGCCGAACAGCGGCCACAGGGTGTTCACGCCGCCCAGCGGATCGGTCACGCCCTGATAGAGGAAGTAGCCCCATGCGCTGACGCACAATGCCGTGGCGATGAAGCCGGGAACGAGGGAAGACGCATTGCGGAACTGGGGCGAGACGAGGCCGATCAGGTCCTGCAGCATGAAGCGCCCGGCGCGGGTGCCGGCGTCAACGGCGGTCAGGATGAACAGTGCCTCGAACAGAATGGCGAAGTGGTACCAGAAGGCCTTCATCGCACTGCCGCCTATCACGTGCGAGAAGATCTCGGCCATGGCGACGGCGAGGGTGGGCGCACCGCCGGTGCGGGAGATGACGGAGGCTTCGCCCACGTCCTTTGCGACCTGCGCCAGATACTCCGGCGTGACCGGGAAGCCCATGGCGGTAACCGCCGCCGCCGCGCTTTCCGGCGTGGTGCCGATGAGGGCCGACGGGCTGTTCATGGCGAAGTAGAGGCCCGGGTCGAGGATGGAGGCACCCACCAACGCCATGATGGCGACGAAGCTTTCCATCAGCATGCCGCCGTAGCCGATGAAGGGAACATCTCGTTCATTGGCGATGAGCTTGGGCGTGGTGCCGCTGGAGATCAGCGCATGGAAACCCGACACCGCACCGCAGGCGATGGTGATGAACAGGAACGGGAACAGGTTGCCTGACCAGACCGGCCCGCCGCCGTCCGCAAACTTGGTCAGCGCGGGCATCTGGAGCTGCGGGGCCATGACGACGATGCCGATGGCCAGCGCCACGATCGCGCCGATCTTGAGGAAGGTCGAGAGGTAGTCGCGCGGGGCGAGCAGCAGCCATACCGGCAGGATGGCGGCGATGCCGCCGTAGCCGATGAGCAACCAGCACAGCTGGACCGGGGTGAAGGTGAACATGGGGCCAAAGACCGGCGATTCCGCGATGTTGCGGCCGAAGACGATGGCCAGCATGAGCAGGACGAAGCCGATGATCGAGATCTCGGCCACGCGCCCGGGGCGGATGTAGCGCAGGTACAGCCCCATGAAGATGGCAATGGGGATGGTGGCCGCCACGGTGAACATGCCCCACGGGCTGTCGGCCAGCGCGCGCACCACGATGAGGGCCAGCACGGCGAGAATGATCACCATGATCATGAAGGCGCCGAACAGGGCGATGGTGCCCGCAACCGCGCCCATCTCCATGCGGACCAGCTCGCCCAGCGATTTGCCGTCGCGGCGCATCGAGAGAAACAGGACCATGAAGTCCTGCACCGCGCCGGCCAGCACCACGCCGAAGAGAATCCAGAGCGTGCCGGGCAGGTAGCCCATCTGCGCCGCCAGCACCGGACCTACCAGCGGCCCCGCCCCGGCGATGGCCGCGAAGTGGTGGCCGAACAGCACGTAGCGGTTGGTGGGCACGTAATCCAGGCCGTCGGCGCGGCGCACGGCGGGCGTGGGCAGCGCGGGGTCGAGCCGCATGACGTGCTTGGCGATGTAGAGGGCGTAGAAGCGGTAGCCGATGAGGTAGAGCGAGACCGCCGCAACGACGATCCAGAGCGCGTTGACCGGCTCACCCCGCTGGGTGGCGATCACGGCCAGCGCCGCCGCCGCGATGATCGCGGCAAGCGCCCAGCCGATTTTTCCGAGCATTTGCACCGTATTGTCCCCGTATCCTTGTGATTTCTCCCGCCGGAACTAACGCGCAATCGGGCCTTTATGGCAAGGCGTGGCGCAAAAAAGATCGGGCGAGGAACCGAGGGAGAACGCGCCAGTAGGCAGGCAGGCGCGCACGGCAGGATCGTTCAGCGCCGTCTCGGGGCAAAAGAAAGCCGGGCGGCGGAGATGAACTCCGCGCCCGGCCTGACCAAGGATAAGGGCCGTCTGGCCTGATGTTCTTGTGAATAATGGCTTCAGGTCATGGGGCTCAGTTCAGGGCCGCCTGCTTCGCCTGGGTTGCCAGACGGCTCTTGCGCGCGCCGTAAGCCAGGTAAACGGCAATGCCGATCACGTTCCAGATCAGGAAGCGCTGCTGGGTGAGCGAGGGCAGGCTGGCGAACAGGTAGAGACAGCCTGCAATGGCGAGGCTGCCCACCACCCAGAACGCCGGCGCGCGGAACACGCGCGGACGCTCCGGCTCGCGCAGGCGCAGGATGATGAGGCATGCACCCACCGCCGTGAACGCGGCCAGCGTGCCGGCGTTGGCCAGTTCGGCGATCTCCGACAGCGGGAAGAACCCGGCGATGGCGGAGACAACAACGGCCGTGCCGACCGTGACGGTGACCGGCACGCCGCGCTTGTTGACCGAGCCGAGGCGCTGCGGCAGCAGCCCGTCGCGCGCCATCACGAAATAGATGCGGCTCTGGCCGTACATGAAGGCAAGGATCACGGTCGGCAGCGCGATGACAGCCACCGCGCCGATGAACACCGCCACCTGCGGGTGGCCGAGAGTGCGCAGCACGTGGGCCAGCGGCTCGCCGGAGGCGGCGAACTCGCCGAACGGCATGGCCCCGATGGCAACGGCCGCCACGGCCATGTAGAGCGCAGTGCAGACCACCATGGAGCCGATGATGCCGATGGTCAGGTCACGGCCGGGGTTCTTCGTTTCCTCGGCGGCAGTGGACACCGCATCGAACCCGTAGAAGGCGAAGAAGATGATGGCCGCTGCTGCCATCACGCCCTTGGCCGCGCCGGTCGCCTCGGAGGCGGCAAAGCCGTAGGGCATGAACGGCTCGAAGTTGCCGGAGTTGAAGGCCGGGATGGTCAGCGCGATGAAGATCACCAGCGCCAGAACCTTGAACACCACGAGGAACGCGTTGACCGAGGCGCTCTCGCGCGTGCCGATGAGCAGCATGCCGGCAACGGCGGCAACGATGAGGATGGCGGGCAGGTTGATGAGGCCGCCCGCGTGCGGTCCGGCCACCAGTTCGATGGGCAGGTTGATGCCCGCCGATTGCAGGAAGCCGACGGCATAGCCGGACCAGCCGACCGCCACTGCCGCGCAGACGACGGAGTATTCCAGAATCAGGCTCCAGCCGATGAGCCAGGCGATGGCCTCGCCTAGAACAGTGTAGCTGTAGGTGTAGGCGCTGCCGGAAGCCGGGATGAGCGTGGCCAGTTCGGCGTAGGCCAGAGCAACGCAGACACAGACAAGACCGGCAATGAGAAACGCCAGGATGACGGCCGGGCCGGCGCGCTCGGCACCCACGCCGATGAGCGTATAAATGCCGGTGCCGACAATGGCGCCAACCCCGAGGCCGACAAGGTGCGGCCAGCTCAGGGTGCGGTGCAGTTTCTGTCCATGCTCGGGCGCGTCTGCCAGATCGATCGCCTTGCGGCGGGTCAGGAAAGACATTGAGATCGCCTCAATCGATAAGGTTGATGTTGATGCCGGAGCGGCTCCCCCGCCGCTCGGGCATTCCATGCTTGTTGGCTGGGACTATAGCGGCAGCGAAATAGGCTGCGAAATTTTATTTCGTCCAATTTTGCAACACATGGAAAAATCCTCCTGTTCATGGCCGCCAAGAGAAAGCCCCAGCCCCTGAGGAGGCTGGGGCTTTCCTGCTGCCCTGTCAGACCTTGAGAGGGGGGTTAGGGACGGGGCAGACCCTGTTCCGGCCAGCCGAGCTTGACCTTTTCGGCGCGAACCATCTCGGCCACGTCGTTCAGGAGCTTCTTGGCGTCGTAAACGATGCCGTCCTTCACGGTGTAGCTGACGCCGCCAACCCGCTCGAGCTTCTGGGTCTGCTCGTTCAGGCGCAGGTGGCCCGTGCCGTAGAGCGTCTTGAAGTTCTGGAGCGGGTTTTCCTTCACGATGACCAGATCCGCCAGCTTGCCGATGCGCACGGTGCCGATGGGCGGAACCGGCTGGCCCTTGGGTTCATAAAGGGTCAGCGCGCCGTTGAGCGTGGCCGCGGTGACGACCTGGGACGGGTTGAACCCGGCTTCCTGCAGCAGCTCCAGCTCTTCGACGAAGCCGAAGCCGTAGGTCTTGTAAATGAAGCCGGAGTCAGAGCCGGTGGCCACGCGGCCGCCCATATTCTTGTAGTCGTTCAGCAGCCGCATGTACTTCTGGTAGTAGTTCTTCCACTTCACCTCGGTCGCCGTGGTCCAGTCGAAGAAGTATGAGCCGTGGTTCTCGCGGGAGGACTGATAGAAGTACCACAACTGGGGCATGGTGTAGGTGTCGTGCCAGTCCGCGTTGCGGGCGTGCATCAGATCGCGCGAGGCGGCGTAGATCGTCATGGTCGGATCGAAGACCACGCGGTTCTTCTTCTGCTCCTCCAGGTACTCCCGCCACTGCTTGCTGCCGGGGCCGACGCTCTCCGCGGCCAGGTTCGCCACGTTGCCGAAGCGGTCCTGCTCGTCCTGATAATTATAGTCCACCGGCCAATCCTGAATCGGGCCGTTCTTCAGCAGGGATTCCATGTGGCCGTAAAAGTGGGTGACGGTGCCGAGGCCCGCCCGGCCTGCCTCCAGCGCGTTCATGCGGCCGACGCCGACCTGCGACAGGTGGGCGGTGGTGCCGAGGCCATGCTTCTTGGCCTCATCGAAGATGGCCTCAAGCACCTCGGGCGGCTGGTTGGCATCCGCGCCGACCTTGATGCCGTCGATCCCCTGCTTGGCCGCCCAGCGCACCCACTCGCGCGCCTTCTGCGGCGTGTTGGTGATGCCGCCGGTCCAGCCCTTGCCGGAGCCCGGGCGCTGGTAGGCGAAGATGCGCGGCGCGACGATCTCGTTGCGGGCGGAGCGGGCGCGCTCGCTGAGGCTGGTCTCGACGTCGGCAAGCTCGACGCCCCGCACCGAGGTCACGCCGTGGGCCAGCCACAGCTTGTAGGAGTAGCTCATGTCCGGCGCCTTGTCGTTGGTCGCGGCGTGGACGTGCAGATCAACGAAGCCCGGCATCACGTACATGCCGGTGGCATCCAGCTCGTAATCGAAGTCGCGCGGTGCGCGGCTGTCCTTCAACGGCAGGCCCGGCGTGCCGGCGTTGATGATGTCGGTGATGGTGTTGTTCTCGATCACGATGTCAACCGGACCGCGCGGCGGCGCGCCGCTGCCGTCGATGAGCGTGACGCCGCGAATGACCATCTTGCGGAACGGACCCGCGCCTTCTCCCTGCTGGCGCGCCGGCGCGGGCGTGTTGCCCGGGCGGCCTTCGATCTTAGCGGGCGCGGGCACCTTGCCCAGGTCTGCAAAGGGCGCGTGCGCCGATGCGCCTGCCACGGTCAGCGCAACGCAGGCGGCCGTGCCGGCCAGAATGGTGTTGCGCAGTTGCGAAAGCTTCTTCCTCACGTGTGTTTCCCCCGTTGGATGCTTCTGAAGTCTCTTCAAGCCTTGCAGCGATGAGGAAAGGGCGCTGGCCGTTCCCTGCGGCAGCGCCCTTTTCCGGGTCAGTTGAACTTCTTCATCAGGCTGATGCCGAACGTGCGCGGCGGCGCGCTGTAGGTCGTGGTCTTGCCGCCGGTGTTCGAACTGGAGCCCCGGCTGTTGATGGCCGCCGCGTCGAGCACGTTGTTGATGAACAGGGCGACGCTCCACTCGCCGTCCGGCGATTGGACGCCGATGCGGGCGTTGACCAGTTCGTAGGCATCGACCTTGCGCCGGTAGACATCGAGCGGGCTGAGCGTGCTGTAAGTCGAGCTGACGTGGCTTACATCCATGCGCACCAGACCGTCGAGCGCATCGGTCAGGCCCCACGTGTACTCGGCGGAGCCGCTCAGGCTCCACTTCGGCACGTAGGCGAGGCGATCCCCCTTGCGGCCGTTGGCCACCACGACTTCGCTCACCTGATCTTCCGAGAGGCGGGCGTCGGTGTAGCCGAGGTTGCCGCTGAGCGAGAGGCCCGGCAGCGGGTAGGCGGAAAGCTCCACCTCCGCGCCCTCGATGCGCGCGGCGCCGGCGTTGGCGATCAGGCCGAACACCGAGCCGGTGCCGGAAGTGCGGGCCGAGACCTGAAGGTTGTCCCAGTCGATCCGGTAGCCGGTGACGTTGAAGTAGACGCCCGGCAGCGGCTGACTCTTCATGCCCAGCTCGTAGTTCCACAGGCTATCGGAGGTGTAGGCGGCCATGGCCGCCGGCAGGCCGATCACCTGGTTGACGCCGCCCGGGCGGAAGCCTTCGGCCGCCTGGGCGTAAATCATGAACTGCGGGCTGAACTCGTAGGAGACGTTGACCTTGTGGACGAAGCCGTCTTCCTTCGAGCGCGCCTCCTGATAGGGCGTGACGTTGGAGACGTAATGCTCCTGTCCCTTGTCGATGCGGCCGCCCACCAGCTTCTTGTATTCATAATAACGGGAGCCGACCGTCAGGGTGAGCGCATCGAAGAACTTGTAGGACAGCTCGGCAAACAGTGCCTTCTGCTTCAGTTCGTCGTTGATGGTGCGATCATAGAAGATGTTCTCGTCTACGAAGTCCTCGAGCTGGCCGTTGTTCGGATTTGCCGTCAGCAGGGTGGAGCGCACCACCGTCTCGCGGTCCTGCATGAAGCCGCCGGCGGTCCAGTTGAACGGGCCATCCCCGGTCGAGCTCAGGCGCAGCTCGTTCGTCCAGTTCTTCACCGATTGCGGCTGGTAAAGGCTGGAGAAGAGGATGCGGCCGGTGCTCTCCAGGTAGGTCGCCAGCTGGTCCGGCGAGCAGGTGAGGGCGGTGTTGCGCAGGTGATAGCGGGCGCAACCGGCGGCGTTGTCACGGCCGCTGAAGGTGTCGCTCACGTCGCCCACCGCAATGCGGTCGCGGTCGAAGTAGGTGGTCACCGCCGTCAGCACCACGCTGTCGAAGTCGTAGTTCAGCGTGGCGCTATAGATGCGGTTCTCGTCGTAGTTGCCGGATTCCGAGCGGGCATCGGTGGTGTAGCGCCTGCCGGTTTCGGAAATCCAGCGCGGGCTGTCGGTCGAGACCTTCTCGTAGTAGGCCGCCAGGTCGATGGTCAGGCGGTCGGTCGGGGTGAAGCGCAGCAGGGCACGGCCGCCGTAGCTCTGGCCGTCGTTCACGTTCTTGTCGCCGTAGTAGATGTTGTCCACGTAGCCGGCGAACTGGTTGTAATTGCCAACCACGCGCAGCGCGACCTTGTCCTCCACGATCGGCGCGTTGACCATGGCGTCGATCGAGGCGCCAAGGCTGCCGCCTTCCACGGCGGACATATTGGCGCTGACCGCGCCTTCCCAGGCGTCTGACTTCGGCTTGTTGTAGATGACGCGCAACGTGCCGCCCATGGAGCCCGAGCCGTACAGCGTGCCTTGCGGGCCGCGCAGGACTTCCGCGCGCTCCACGTCGAACATGCGCAGGTCAGGGGTGGAGGAGGCGGAGTCGCTGGTGGTGCCGACCGAACCGGCCACCGGCGATTCATCGAAGTAGACGCCGACCGTCGGCTCGCCGGCCGCCGTCACGCCGCGCAGGATGACGCGCCGATTGCCCGGGCCGCTGTCGACGATGCGAAGGCTTGGTGTGTTGCGGGTGAGATCGGTGATGCTGGTGTTGCCAGCGCGGGCGAGCGTATCGCCAGTGACTGCGGAAATCGCCAGAGGCGTGTCCTGAAGGCGGGTGTCGCGCTTGAGCGCTGTAACAACGATTTCGCCTTCATTGGCAGGACTTTGGGCCAAAGCCGGAATACTCAAAGCAACGGACGCCGTGCCAGCCAGAAACGCCACTCTACAAGGAACTGAACGCAAGAAATTGCTACGAGCTACTCTGATCTGTGACATGGATTTGCCCCCCTGTCTCGTTTTTGGATTAGTCTCCCCTTCGGTAACTCATGTTGTTTTTTGGGATTTTTCTTAGACTAACACCAAAGATCGCGAATGTGTTTCGAATTTGGGGGCATTAAAGCGAATTATCTACTGAATCCGGCCGCTATTGAGAGGTCTTTCCCAATTAAATTCGGCCTCATGCAGGAACAGGGGCCGTTTTTAGGCCGTAGAATCGGCGTAAACCCGAATAGACCGCAGGGTGACTAGATAATAAAATAATTGTCCTTGTAATTTTGTTTCTGGAGGCGACCGCGCCTGCCCGGCTCTTTGCTATGCGCATCCTCTCTACTCTGCGGATATTTACAGTAAATATTCATCGTTAACGCGGCCGGTATTTACGGGGCCAAGGGGAGGGCGACCGGCGCGCCATAGGAGCCGTCATGATCGGGCGCAGTCCAGTTGGCCTGCGCCGATGCCTGAGTTGGTCGGCCTCCGCCGCTTCCAAGGTTGGTCGGCCTCCGCCGACAAAGACCGCCTTGCCCTCTCTCCAGAAAAACTATGTGGCGCGAATGTCTATTGCGCAGGTAGTGTTGGTTATCCGTTGGTTTCATCCGGGATGAGCCTGATGACGCACCGCCGCATCACCGCACTTACCGCGCCGCAGCCTGCTGCTCTGGCGCCCCGAATGTGTTGTCGCCGCAGCGCCTGAGCCTCGTCGACATCCCATTGTGGGCACGATCATGACCGTGCCCGGCCCACACATTCGGACCTTATAGTATATGAGTGATCGCAAGCCCCTTCTTGGTATTGTCAGCTGCAGCCGCGATGTGGGCGGCCGTCAGGTGCACGCCGTCTCCCACCGTTATGTCGAGCCCGTGCTGAACCGCCTGCAGGCGACCGGCCTCATCGTGCCATCCCTGACCGACGCCGCCAGCATCCGCCAGATGGCGGCCCTGTTCGATGGCTTGTTCCTGCCGGGCAGCTTCACCAATGTGAACCCGCAACATTACGACACGCAGGCCCAGCCCGAGCACGGCCCGTTTGACGAGAGCCGGGACCGCACGGTGTTCCTGCTGCTGGAAGAGATGCTGAAGCAGGGCAAACCGGTGTTCGGCATCTGCCGGGGCTTTCAGGAGCTCAACGTCTTCTTCGGTGGCAGCCTGCGCTGCGGCCTCGGCCACGGGCACGAGACGATGACGCACCATCTGCCGGTTCATCCGGAAACCGAGTTCTCCAGGCTGTTCTCGCTCAACCATGCCGTCTCCATCGAGCAGGGCGGCGTGCTGGAGCAGGTCGTCGGCCGTCGCCGCATTGGCGTTAACTCGGTGCACTATCAGGGCGTGGACCGGCTCGGCCACGGCCTGACCGTGGAGGCGCTGGCGGATGACGGGCTGGTGGAAGCCATCTCCTGGCAGGACGGCAACGCGGCGGTACTGGGCGTGCAGTGGCACCCAGAGTGGGATCTGGCCACCAATCCCGTCAGCCAGGCGCTGTTTGACCACTTCGGCAAGCTGCTGCACGGCGAGCGGGACATCGCCCGCCTCTCGCCCATCCTCCGCTACGCCGGAGTCTAATCTCAGGCGCCCGGACCGGTCCCCGGGCTGTGCACGCGCAAGCGCCATGGCTCGCAGTGCCCCATGTGGCGGCCGGTGTGGCGGTGCTCTTCGTTATCTGTGGAGTTTTCCGGGAAGCCAGACTGGCTTCTCACATATTGCCAGACTGGCGTCTGGCGGAGAGGGAGGGATTCGAACCCTCGATACAGTTGCCCGTATGCCGCATTTCGAGTGCGGTGCTTTCGACCACTCAGCCACCTCTCCGTGGACCGCCGGTAGCGCCGCCTTCAGGCGCGCCCCGTTGAGCGAGCCGCGTACATAAGGCAAGGCGCGGCGGTTGTGAAGCCCCCGTTGCACACTCTGTCCGGATTTTTTGTAATGAAGCTCTCGGCTGTGCCGCAGGCCGGGCGACAGGGCCGGTTTCGCCTTGCGGCACGCCGCCCCCGCGGCGGGACCGGGGTGGAGGCAGGGGGCTGGTGAGGGCTTAAAACCGCTTCGGCTCGTTCCTATATCGGAATCAGAAGAAGATTGTTGATGAGAGGCCCCGAGATGAGGGGGTCGGGTCAAACCCTTCGGATCGAAAGGAACGACCTATGCAAAGCATGGAACTGCACAGAGCAGGAATTGGGGCCAGCCGGCCAGCTTCGGTCGTTGGAACCAGAGAAGCCACCTTCCGCATCGGGCAGGTGGTGCGTCATCGTTATTACCCGCTGCGCGGCGTGATCTTTGACGTTGATCCGGAATACAACAACTCCGAGGAGTGGTGGCTCTCCATTCCCGAGGACCTCCGCCCGGACAAGGACCAGCCTTTCTACCACCTGCTCGCCGAGAACGACCAGTCGGCTTATGTCGCCTACGTCAGCGAGCAGAACCTTGTGGCGGATGATTCGGCCGAACCGGTGGTGCATCCGGCGATTCCCCAGATGTTTTCCGGTTATTCGGACGGGCAATACCAGCTCCGGCCCGAGCGGGCGAACTAGAATCCGGCGATTTCGGCGGCAATAACCGCCCTGATGCGCCCCTGCAGGCAGAAAAGGTCTGATGCAGGGGCGCTTTTCGTTGAAGAGTCGCGCCATTGCGGATAACAGGGACGCGAAGCTTGTTACCGGGTCTGCAATTCAGGAAGCTCTCGCTTCCGCTTTTTGTTGTCGCGTCAACAAGCGGTTGACTCATAGTCAACGGTAAGTATAACTCCGCGCTTCCAAGGATCGGCGCCGGGATGCCTTGTGTCCTGCTGTGCCGCCAACGATTGAGAAGGTTTTAGCCATGTACGCTGTGGTGCGCACGGGTGGTAAGCAGTACCGGGTCGCCGCCGACGACCAGATCCTGGTTGAGAAGCTGGCCGGTGAGGCTGGTGAGACTGTTACCCTGTCTGAAGTTCTGATGGTTGGCGAAGGCGCCGACGTGAAGTCGGGTTCCGGCGTCACGGTCACCGCCGAGATCGTCGATCAGACGAAGGGCGACAAGGTCGTCATTTTCAAGAAGAAGCGTCGTCACAACTACCGGCGCAAGCTGGGTCACCGTCAGCAGCTGACGGTACTCAAGATCAAAGCGATCGGCTAAGTCAGAGGAGACTGAGTCATGGCACATAAAAAAGCAGGCGGCTCCTCGCGTAACGGTCGCGATTCCGCCGGTCGCCGTCTTGGCGTCAAGAAGTTCGGTGGCGAGCGTGTTGTTGGTGGCAACATCATCATCCGTCAGCGCGGCACCAAGGTTCACCCGGGCACCAATGTGGGCCTGGGCAAGGACCACACCATTTTCGCTCTCGTCGAGGGCACCGTGAAGTTCCATGACGGCAAGCTGGGCCGGCAGTACGTATCTGTCGAACCGATGCCGCTCGCAGCCGAGTAAATCGCGGCCAGCACATGGACATGTCCGGGTCGCTCAAACGGTGACCCAGACACGACATTCCGGAGAGGGAGATGGGTTACCGTCTCCCTCTTTGCGTTTATTCTCCCTCTCCCCACGTTCTACGGCGGGAGAGTTTTATGTTCATACGCACGCAGCGGCTGCTCTTGCGGCCACCCTGGCCTGAAGACGCACCTGCCATCGCCTCGGCGCTGGCCGAGCGCGACATGGCCATCAACCTGGCGCGGGTGCCGCACCCCTACACCCTGGCGGATGCGGAGACTTTCATCGCTTCCTTCGAGGAGGCGGAGCCGCAGCCCACGTTCGTGATTCTCACCAGAGACGCGGAAGGCACGGCGCTTGCCGGGTGCATCGGCCTGTTCCGGGCCGAGGAGGCGCAGGCGTGGGAGCTGGGCTACTGGGTGGCGAAGCCCTGGTGGGGCCGGGGTTACGCAACCGAGGCCGGGCGTGCCGTTCTGGACTTGGGATTCCTTGGTTTGAGGCTTCCGCGCCTGGTTGCCGGCCATTTTGTTGAGAACCCGGCATCGGGCCGGGTGCTGGAGAAGCTGGGCTTTGAGCCGACCGGAGAGGGTCTGCGGCATTGCCTGGCACGTGATTGCAATGTTCCCTGCCGAAACGTGGCGTTGACGCGGGAGGGCTGGCTCGCCCATAGAGCAGGCCAAGTGGAGATGCACGCGGCATGAAGTTTCTTGATCAGTGCAAGATCTATCTCAAATCCGGCGACGGCGGCGATGGCTGCGTGTCGTTCCGGCGCGAGAAGTTCATTGAGTACGGCGGACCTGACGGTGGCGACGGCGGCAAGGGCGGCGACGTCATCATCGAGTGCGTCGACGGCCTCAATACGCTGATCGATTACCGCTACACCCAGCATTTCCGCGCCCAGCGCGGCCATCACGGCATGGGCCGCAACCGCACGGGCGCGGGCGGCAACGACATGATCCTGAAGGTGCCGGCGGGAACGCAGGTGCTGTCCGAAGACAAGGAGCATGTGATTGCCGACATGACCGAGCCCGGCCAGCGCGTGGTGCTGTTGCGCGGCGGTGACGGCGGCAAGGGCAACCTCCACTTCAAGACATCGACGAATCAGGCGCCCCGCAAGTTCATCCCCGGTTTCCCGGGTGAGGAAATGTGGGTGTGGCTGCGACTGAAGCTGATCGCGGACGCAGGTCTTCTGGGCCTGCCCAACGCGGGCAAGTCCACCTTCATCAACGCGGTCTCCAACGCCAAGGCGAAGGTGGGCGATTACCCGTTCACCACGCTGAAGCCGCAGCTGGGCGTCGTACGCCACAAGGCGCGCGAGTTCGTACTGGCGGACATTCCGGGCCTCATCAAGGGTGCGGCGGAGGGCGTCGGCATCGGTGACCGTTTCCTCGGCCACATCGAGCGCTGCCGCGTGCTGCTCCATCTGGTGGACGGCAACGCGGAAAGCCCGACCAAGGCCTATCGTACCGTCCGCAACGAGCTGCAGCTCTACGGCGCAGGGCTTGAAGACAAGCCCGAAATCGTGGCGCTCACCAAGATCGACACGCTGGATCCCGCAACCCAGAAGCGCCGCCAGCAGGCGCTGTCCAAGGCGATCGGCAAGCCGGTGCACCTGATCTCCGCCCCCACCGGGCAGGGTCTGGAGCCCGTGCTCGACCAACTGATCGAGACCGTGGGCCGCGCCGCTCCTGAAGAAACGGAAGATGCATGGTCGCCCCTGTAGAGCTGTTTTCCCCCGCAAAGTGCCACCGTCTGGTCGTCAAGCTCGGCTCCTCGCTGATCGTTGCGCCAGACGGCACGGTGCGGCGTCAGTGGCTGGAAGGCCTGGTGGCCGAGCTGGCCGCACGCCGCAGTGCGGGGCAACAAATTCTGGTGGTCTCTTCCGGCGCGATCGCGCTGGGGGCGCGCCGCCTCAGGCTGCCCAAGGGCGGGCGGGCCAGCCTTGAAGACGCGCAGGCCTCCGCCGCCGTCGGCCAGATCGAGCTGGCGCAGGTGTATACCGAACTCTTCGCGGCTCACGGCATTCAGGCGGCCCAGCTGCTGCTGACGTTGCAGGATCTGGAGGACCGCCGCCGTTACCTCAACGTGCGGGCAACGGCTGGGCGGCTGGTGGAGGCCGGGGCCGTGCCCATCATCAACGAGAATGACACGGTCACCACCGCCGAGATTCGCTTCGGTGACAACGACCGTCTGGCCGCCCGCGTCGGGCAGGCGGTAGAGGCGGGCGGCGTCATCCTCCTCTCTGATATCGATGGCCTGTTCACCGGCGATCCCAAGAGCGACCCGGATGCGGAGCTGATTCCCGTCGTCCCGCAGCTGACGCCCGAGATCGAGGCGATGGCCGGCGGCGTCGGCGCATCGGGCATGGGCTCGGGCGGCATGGTCTCCAAGCTGCAGGCGGCGCGCATTGCGGCCTCGGGCGGCTGCCATATGGCGATCATCTCCGGCAAGGTGGACAAGCCCTTGTCCCGGTTCGAGAACGAGAAGATCGGCACCGTCTTCCCTGCACCCGAAAGTGCGCCGGTCTCCCGCAAGCGCTGGCTCGCCGGGCGGCTGAAGGTGGCGGGCACGCTGATCATCGACGACGGCGCGGCGGCAGCGCTTGCGCAGGGCCGCAGCCTGCTGCCCGCGGGCATGAAGGCCGTAGCCGGGCATTTCGAGCGCGGCGACGTGGTCGATATCGTCAACATGCAGGGCAAGGTGGTCGCACGGGGTCTCGTGAGCTACCAGACCGAAGAGGCTGCGCGCCTGTGCGGGCGCAAAAGCCATGAGATCGAGGCCATTCTTGGGTATTCTCCCCGGGCGGCTATCGTGCACCGCGATGACATGGTGATACTATGAACCAGATGATGAGCGTTTCCGGCGATCCCGTTCAACTGGTGCGGGACATGGCGACCAAAGCCCGCCAGGCTGTGCAGGAGCTGGGTCTGGCCAGTCCGGAGACGAAGAACGCCGCGATTCGGGGTGCCGCCGCGGCTCTGCGCGCCAATGTGGATGAAATTCTGGCTGCCAACGCCCGGGACATGGACGCAGGCCGCGCCAAGGGGCTGACCAGCGCCATGCTTGACCGGCTGGAGCTGAACCCGGCGCGCGTTGAAGGCATCGCCAAGGGTTTGGAAGCGGTTGCAGAACTGGCTGATCCGGTCGGCCGCGTGTCCTCAAGCTGGACCCGTCCGAACGGCCTCGTCATCGAGCGCGTCTCGGTGCCGCTGGGCGTCATCGGCGTGATCTACGAGAGCCGCCCGAACGTGACGGCGGATGCCGGCGCGCTGACGCTGAAGGCGGGCAACGCCGTCATCCTGCGCGGCGGCTCCGAGTCGCATCACTCCTCGCGCGCGATTCACGCTTGCCTCGTTGAGGGCCTGCGCACCGCCGGTCTGCCGGAAGCCGCCATCCAGCTCGTGCCGACGACGGACCGCGCCGCCGTGGGCGCCATGCTGACGGCGGTGAACCTCATCGACATCATCGTGCCCCGTGGCGGCAAGTCGCTGGTGGCGCGGGTGCAGGAAGAGGCCCGCGTGCCCGTGTTCGCGCACCTTGAGGGCATCTGCCACACCTATCTCGACAAGGCGGCCGATCTGGACATGGCGCGCGAGGTCGTGCTGAACGCCAAGCTGCGCCGCACCGGCATTTGCGGCGCAACCGAAACCCTGCTGATCGACCGGGCGGACGCCGATCGTCTCGCCGGGCCGGTGATCGCCGCGCTGCTGGAGAAGGGCTGCGAGGTGCGGGCCGAGGCCGAACTTCAGGCGCTGGACGCCCGAATCAAGCCGGTGACCGAGGAAGACTGGGTGACCGAGTATCTGGATGCCATCCTCTCGGTGAAGCTGGTGGACGGCGTTGCCGGTGCGGTCGAGCACATCAACCGCCATGGCTCGCATCATACGGACAGCATCATCACCGCCGACGAGGCCGCTGCGGCCCGTTTCCTGCGCGAGGTGGACTCGGCCATCGTGCTGCACAACGCCTCCACCCAGTTCGCCGATGGCGGCGAGTTCGGCTTCGGCGCGGAAATCGGCATCTCGACCGGCCGAATCCATGCACGCGGCCCGGTGGGCGTCGAGCAGCTGACCACCTACAAGTATGTGGTGCGCGGCGCTGGCCAGACCCGGCCGTCATAAGTTTCGGGTGCAAGCGCGGGTGAGTTCCGATCCTGTTTCCGGTTCTGTTGCGCTGCGCAATGCCGCCCGTTGGCATGGCAAACGCGTGGGACTGCTGGGCGGATCGTTCAACCCGGCGCATCGCGCCCATTTGCATATTAGTCAGGAGGCCATAAAACGGCTGGGACTGGATGCGGTCTGGTGGCTGGTCAGCCCCCAGAATCCGCTGAAAACCGCCAAAGACATGGCCTCGCAAGCCATCCGCCTTGCCTCAGCCCACGCCATCGCCCGCGATCCGCGAATCGTGCCGACGGATGTGGAGAGGAAACTCGGCACCCAGTACACCGTTGATACCTTGAAGGCGCTGGTAGACCTTCACCCATCCACCCGGTTCATCTGGTTGATGGGCGGAGACAATCTTCAGAGTTTTCACAGGTGGTATCAGTGGCGTCAGATTGTCCGGGTTGTTCCGATTGCCGTTCTGCTCCGCCCGAGGTATTCTGGGGCTCGCCGGTCGGCACGGGTTTTGGGTCCGCTGAGAAAAGCGCTGAAGCCCGACCGGACGGTGTCAAGGTGGACGGAGTGGGAGTTGCCCGCGATTTTTTGCCTTGAGCAGCCTGGTGTTGACGAATCATCAACGGCACTGCGTGCGCGCAGTCCGGATTGGGCAGATGCATATGGTCACACCACCAAGTAGGGAGAAAGGATTGCCCCCGATTGCCGCCGCTGACAGTGGCGTTCAAAGTCAGGCCGCGAGTGAAGCTGGTCTGCATGATCTGGTTCTCAGATCGCTCGACGATGACAAAGCCGTCGATGTCGTTTCCATTCCACTGGCAGGCAAGAGTTCCATTGCCGATCACATGGTGATCGCCAGCGGCAACTCATCCCGTCAGGTGGCCGCAATGGCGAATCACCTTCTCGAGCGTCTCAAGGCCGATTTCGGCATTGCGGCTCGGGTTGAGGGTCTGCCGCAGGCGGACTGGGTGCTCATCGACGCGGGCGATGTGGTTGTTCATTTGTTCCGACCCGAGGTTCGTACCTTCTACAACCTCGAGAAAATGTGGTCGGTGGAGGTTCCCGCCGGGCCTGCCGCAGCCTGATGCTGCTGCACATCGTGGCGGTGGGGCGGATCGGGCGCTCGCCCGAGGCGGAGCTTGTTGCCCGTTACGCGGCACGACTTGGCCCCACCCTCAAGATAACCGAACTGAGCGAGCAGAAGGCGCAGCGCCTCCCTCCCCCCGAGGGCGGCGTGCGAACTGTCGTGCTTGACGAGCGCGGCAAGATGCTGTCGTCCGAAACCTTCGCCGCACGGCTCGGCGCTT
>NZ_DATBUP010000086.1:0-10134 GCF_036515995.1 Pedomonas sp.
GGTGTTCCAGGTGGGCTGGTTCCAGTTCAGCGGATCATGGACGAACGAGGCCATCTCAAGGCCATGCGCCGCTGCCAGCTGCCCGATGCGGGCCTGTAGATCGGGCTCCCGCAACAGCAGATAATTGTCGCTGACGCCCGAGAAGCCGTGGCGGGCGAGGAACCGGATCTGATCCGCGGCACTCGTGCCGTCCGCCAGATGGCGGAACAGGGGCGCATCCGGCCCCCGCACGCCCAGATGCCCGGCAAGGCGCGGCAGCCCGGCCTCCATCAGGCGAGATCCTTCAGGAACGGCAGGATGGCGGCGTTGAACGCCTCGGGCGCTTCCTGCTGGACCATGTGGCCCGCACCTTCCAGTGCAATGATCTCGCGCAGGCCCGGAACGCGGCGGCGCATCCGCTCCTCCCAGTCGGCAAAGAAGCCGAAGGAGGGGTCCTTCTCGCCGTAAACGAACAGGGTGGGGACGGTCACGTCCGTATCCGCCCAGGCAAGGCCGTCGACCCAGTTGGCATCTGCCGTGCGGTAGGAATTGAGGCCGCCGATGAAGCGGCGCATGACATCCGGGTGGTCGTAGCCGTCAACGAAGGTCTGGAATTCGGCCTCGCTCATCCATTTCCAGGGCAGGGGCTGCGCGGGCGGCAGGGCGTCCAGATAACCGCTGCCAGCCGAGGAGACGGCCTTCCATGCCCAGAGGTTGCCCTCGGCGCTGAGGGACCAGAAGCTGCGGCGCAGGTACTCCGCGATGTTGTTGCCCAGTTCCTCCTCGGCCGGGCCGATGCTCTGGAAGTAGTGGAAGTGGACGAAGTGATCCCTCGCCATGGCGGCGAAGCGCTCGGTCGGCAGGCGGTCAGGGTAGGCGGATTCGGGCGGCGTGGGGTCGGACGGCTTCAGGCGGGCCTTGCTGCCGAGCAGCGCGCGGCCCGCCAGATCGTAATCATAGGGGATGGTGGCGATGAGGCCGCGCACGCGCTCCGGGCTGCGGGCGGCCATGTTCCAGGCGTATTGCGCGCCGAAATCCTGCCCCAGAATGAATGCCTGCTCGGCCCCGTAAAAATCGAGAATGCGCAGCAGGTAGTCCTGCATTTTGGAGGCGGTGTAGAACTCCTGCTCCAGCGGGCGGTCACTGCCGCCGTAGCCGGGACTGTCGATGGCAACAGCGCGAAAACCGGCCTTTGCCAGCGGCAACATCTGATGCCGCCATGAGTAGGCAAGGCCCGGAAACCCGTGCACCATCAGCACCAGCGGGCCTTCGCCCGCCTCCATCGCGCTAATGGTCAGATCCCCCACATCAATGCGCCGCTCGATCACCTGCGTCATGCGCCGTCCATCCCCTTTTTGTCGTTGCAGCCGTTATACGGAAGTATGCACCGGATTTTAGCTGGCGAAACTGCAAGGACGGGAGAGCATCCACCGGGCGGGCACAAAAAAATGCCCCCCGGAGCAAGCTCCGGAGGGCATTTCCGTCTCGAGAAGCCGATTGAGGCTTATTCGAATTCGATGATGACGGCATCAACGGCCAGGCTGTCGCCCTTCTTGGCGTTGATGGACTTCACCACGGCCGACTTTTCGGCGCGCAGGATGTTTTCCATCTTCATCGCCTCGATGACGGCCAGCGCCTGACCGGCTTCCACCTTCTGGCCGACTTCGGCGTCGATGGAGACGACCAGACCCGGCATCGGGCAGAGCAGGAAGCGGGACATGTCCGGCGCTTCCTTCTCGATCATGTAACCGGCCAGTTCGGCCGCGCGCGGCGTGTAGGCGATCACATGGTGAGCCGAGCCCTGGTGGCCGAGCTGGTAGCCGAGCTGGCGGCGATCAACCTCGACGAACACGTCAGCGCCGTTCAGGCTGGCGCGGAACACGGTGTCGACCGGGGTCCAGTCGGTGTCGACGCGGATGGCCTTGTCACCGATGTGAACGACGTAGCCGTCGCCGTTGTCCTCGACGCGAACAGGGGTCTGCTGCTTGTCGACGGCGATGACCCAGTCTTCGCCGTAGTGGGCGCCCTGACCGTTCAGCTGACCGTCGATGAGGCTTTCGCGCTCCTTCTCGATCACGTTCATGATCGCGGCGGCCACGGTCAGGCGCTCGCGCTTCTGTTCGGTGAGCGGCGCGCCGGCAAAGCCTTCCGGATATTCCTCGGCGATGAAGCCGGTGGTCAGGCGACCTTCCTGGAAACGCTCGTGCTGCATCACCGACGACAGGAAGTGCATGTTATGGCCGATACCACGGATGTAGTACTCGTCCAGCGCTTCCAGCTGGAGGGCGATCGCCTCGTCGCGGGTCTTGCCGTAGGTGATGAGCTTGGCGATCATCGGGTCGTAGAACATCGAGATTTCCGAGCCCTCGACGACGCCGGTGTCGACGCGGACGCCTTCACGCTCGACCGGCTGCTTGTAGCGGGCCAGGCGACCGATGGAGGGCAGGAAGCCGCGATACGGATCTTCGGCGTAGACGCGCGTCTCGATGGACCAGCCGTTGAGCTGGACGTCGTCCTGGGTGAACGGCAGCGGCTCGCCCGCGGCGGAGCGGATCATCAGCTCCACAAGGTCGTGGCCGGTGATCATTTCCGTGACCGGGTGTTCCACCTGCAGACGGGTGTTCATCTCGAGGAAGTAGAAGCTGCGGTCCTTGCCGGCGATGAACTCGACCGTGCCGGCCGAGTTGTAGCCCACAGCCTTGGCGAGCTGGACGGCCTGCTCGCCCATGGCCTTGCGCATTTCCGGCGTGACGAACGGCGAGGGAGCCTCCTCGACCACCTTCTGGTGACGGCGCTGAATGGAGCACTCGCGCTCGCCAAGGTAGATCACGTTGCCGTGAGCATCGCCGATCACCTGAATTTCGATGTGGCGCGGCTCTTCGACGAACTTCTCGATGAACACGCGGTCATCGCCGAAGGACGACTTGGCTTCGTTGCGGGCAGACTGGAAGCCTTCGCGAGCCTCAGCCGCGTTGAAGGCAATGCGCATGCCCTTGCCGCCGCCACCGGCCGATGCCTTGATCATGACCGGGTAGCCGATTTCATCGGCAATGCGCACGGCATGGTCGGCGTCCTCGATCTCACCGACGAAGCCCGGCACCACGGAGACGCCCGCGGCCTTGGCCAGCTTCTTGGACTCGATCTTGTCGCCCATGGCGGCGATGGCCTTCGGGTTCGGGCCGATGAAGGCGATGCCGGCGTCTGCCAGCGCCTTGGCGAACCATTCGCGCTCGGACAGGAAGCCGTAGCCGGGGTGAACGGCCTCAGCGCCGGTCTGCTTGCAGATCTCGACGATCTTCTCGCCCAGCAGGTACGACTGGGCAGCGGGCGGCGGGCCGAGGTGGAAGGCTTCGTCCGCCATTTCCACGTGCAGCGCGCCGGCGTCGGCGTCGGAGTAAACGGCAACCGTCTTGATGCCGAGGCGGCGCGCGGTCTTGATGACGCGGCAGGCGATCTCGCCACGGTTCGCAATCAGGATCTTCTTGAACATAGATGCACTCGCGTTTGGCCTGGTGCTTCAAAAAAAGTGTGGAGCGGCCCTTTGGGGCAGAGCCGCTCCTGTTCGTTGGCGGCGTGGCTTAGCCTGCCTGTTCCTCGTCCAGCGGCGGCATGTTGTGACCCAGCAGGCGCAGGGTCTCGGCAGCCGAGTCCAGGATGTTGGTGCCGGGGCCGAAGATGGCCTGAACGCCCGTGTCGCGCAGGTAGTCATAGTCCTGCGCCGGGATCACGCCACCGGCCACCACCTTGATGTCCGGACGGCCGGCAGCCTTCAATTCCTGGATGAGTTCCGGAATGAGGGTCTTGTGACCGGCGGCCAGCGAGGAGGCGCCGACCACGTCGACGTCCTTCTCAAGCGCCAGCTTGGCGGCTTCCTGCGGGGTCTGGAACAGCGGGCCGACCGTGACGTCGAAGCCGAGGTCGGCATAGGCCGAGCCCACGACCTTGGCGCCGCGATCATGTCCGTCCTGACCCATCTTGGCGATGAGGACGCGCGGTGCGCGGCCCTTGCGGCGGGAGAAGGCCTCGATGCCTTCCTTCACGCGGACAAAGGCGCTGTCCTGACCGTAGACCGAGCCATAGACGCCGCTGACCGACTTCACCTCTGCAACGTGACGGCCGAAGACGTCTTCCATCGCGGAGGAGATTTCGCCGAGCGTGCAGCGGGCGCGGGCAGCCTCGACGGCCAGAGCCAGCAGGTTGCCGTCGCCCTTCGCGCCGGCGCGGATGGCGTCGAGCGCGGCCTGTGCGCGGTCCTCGTCACGAGCGGCCTTCATCGCGTTGATGCGGTTGATCTGGCCTTCGCGAACGCGGGTGTTGTCGACTTCCAGAATTTCGATCTGGTCTTCCTGCGCCAGCTTGTACTTGTTGACGCCGACGACGACTTCCTCGCCACGGTCAACGCGGGCCTGACGGGCAGCGGAGGCTTCCTCGATGCGCAGCTTGGGCAGACCGGCCTCGACCGCTTTGGTCATGCCGCCCATGGCTTCCACTTCCTGAATGAGGGCCCAGGCCTTCTCTTCCAGTTCGCGGGTGAGGGATTCCACATAGTAGGAGCCGCCCAGTGGGTCGACCACCTTGGTGATGCCGGACTCTTCCTGCAGGATGAGCTGGGTGTTGCGGGCGATGCGGGCCGAGAAATCGGTCGGCAGCGCGATCGCTTCGTCCAGCGCGTTGGTGTGCAGCGACTGGGTGCCGCCCAGTGCCGCGGCCAGCGCTTCCAGCGTGGTGCGGATGACGTTGTTGTACGGGTCTTTTTCCGTCAGCGACACGCCCGAGGTCTGGCAGTGGGTGCGCAGCATGAGCGAGGACGGCTTCTTCGCGCCGAAGTCCTTCATGATGCGGGCCCACAGCGTGCGGGCGGCGCGCAGCTTCGCCACTTCCATGAAGAAGTTCATGCCGATGGCGAAGAAGAACGACAGACGGCCGGCAAAGGCGTCGACGTCCAGCCCCTTGGCGGTCGCGGCGCGCACGTACTCCATGCCGTCGGCGAGGGTGAAGGCGAGCTCCTGCACCTGCGTCGCGCCGGCTTCCTGCATGTGGTAGCCGGAGATGGAAATGGAGTTGAACTTCGGCATGTTGCTCGAAGTGTAGGCGATGATGTCCGCGATGATGCGCATGGAGGGCGCGGGCGGGTAGATGTAGGTGTTGCGGACCATGAACTCCTTCAGAATGTCGTTCTGAATGGTTCCGGCCAGCTTGTCCTGGCTGACGCCCTGCTCTTCGGCGGCGACGATGTAGAAGGCGAGGCAGGGAATGACCGCGCCGTTCATGGTCATCGAGACCGACATCTTGTCGAGCGGGATGCCGTCGAACAGGATCTTCATGTCCTCGATGCTGTCGATCGCCACACCGGCCTTGCCGACGTCACCGACCACGCGCGGGTGGTCGCTGTCATAGCCGCGGTGGGTGGCGAGGTCGAACGCGACCGACAGGCCCATCTGGCCGGCGGCCAGGTTGCGCTTGTAGAAGGCGTTGGACTCTTCAGCCGTCGAGAAGCCCGCGTACTGGCGCACCGTCCAGGGACGGTTGGCGTACATGGTGGCGCGCACGCCGCGGGTGAAGGGGAACATGCCGGGGAGGGTTTCCTCGACGTTCGCCACGTCTTCCTTGGTGTAGAGCGGCTTTACCGCGATGCCTTCCGGGGTTTCCCAGGTCAGCTTCTCCAGCGGCGTGTCCTTCAGCTCCTTCTGGGCGAGCTGTTCCCAGTCTTTTACCGTCTTGTCGGTCATCAGTGGGCTCCCTTCGGAGTTTCCATAAGTTCGACGAGCACGCCGCCCATGTTCTTCGGGTGCACGAAAATCACCGGGGTGCCGTGCGCGCCGATACGCGGCGCGCCCAGAACCTTGGCGCCCTTGGCTTCCATGTCAGCCGCCGCCGCGTGGATGTCCTCCACCTCGAAGCAGACATGGTGCTGGCCGCCCAGCGGGTTCTTCTCGAGGAACTTGTGGATCGGCGAGGCCTCTCCATAGGGTTCGATCAGCTCGATCTGGCTGTTGGGCGTATCGACGAAGCACACCCACACGCCCTGTTCGGGCAGGGCGAACTTGTCGTGGATCTTCGTTGCGCCCAGCAGATCGCGGTAGATCTTCACGCTCTCGTCGATCGAGGGCGTGGCGATGCCAACGTGGTTCAAACGACCAATCATCGTTTCTCTCCTCAGCTGCGCCCTGCTTACAGCGGAATGTTGTCGTGCTTCTTCCACGGGTTCTCGAGCTGCTTGTTACGCAGCTTGCGCAGACCGATGGCGATGCGGCGACGCGTGGAGTGCGGCATGATCACCTCGTCGATGAAGCCCTTGGAGGCCGCAACGAACGGGTTGGCGAAGCGCTCTTCGTATTCCTTGGTGCGCTCGGCGATCTTCTCGGCATCGCCGATGTCCTTGCGGTGAATGATCTCAACCGCGCCCTTGGCGCCCATCACCGCGATTTCGGCGGTCGGCCAGGCGTAGTTCAGGTCGCCGCGCAGGTGCTTGGAGGCCATCACGTCATACGCGCCGCCGTAGGCCTTGCGGGTGATGACGGTGATCTTCGGCACGGTGGCCTCGGCATAGGCGAACAGCAGCTTCGCGCCGTGCTTGATGATGCCGTTGTGCTCTTGCGCCACGCCCGGCAGGAAGCCCGGCACGTCCACCAGCGTCACGATGGGAATGTTGAACGCGTCGCAGAAGCGCACGAAGCGGGCGGCCTTCTTGGACGAGTTGATGTCGAGGCAGCCTGCCAGCACCATCGGCTGGTTGGCGACGAAGCCGACGGTGCGGCCCTCGATGCGGCCGAAGCCGATGACGATGTTGCCGGCGTGGTTCGGCTGAAGCTCGAAGAAATCGCCCTCGTCGCAGACCTTAACGATCAGCTCCTTGATGTCGTAGGGCTTGTTCGGGTTCGGCGGGACCAGCGTGTCGAGGCTCATCTCGATGCGCTCGCCGTCGTCCGACGACGGACGGAACGGCACTTCCTCGCGGTTGTTCAGCGGCAGGAAGTCGAAGAAGCGGCGAATCTGGTTGATCGCCTCCACGTCGTTCTCGAACGCGAGGTCGGCAACGCCGGACTTGGCGGTGTGGGTGGACGCGCCGCCCAGCTCTTCCTGCGTCACGACCTCGGCGGTGACGGTCTTCACCACGTCAGGGCCGGTGACGAACATGTAGGAGCTGTCCTTCACCATGAAGATGAAGTCGGTGATGGCGGGCGAGTAGACCGCGCCGCCCGCGCACGGGCCCATGATGACCGACAGCTGCGGAATGACGCCGGAGGCGAGCACGTTGCGCTGGAACACTTCCGCATAACCGGCGAGCGAGGCGACGCCTTCCTGAATGCGGGCGCCGCCCGAGTCATTCAGGCCGATGACCGGTGCGCCGACCTTCATCGCCATGTCCATGATCTTGCAGATCTTCTGCGCATGACGCTCGGAGAGCGAGCCGCCGAACACGGTGAAGTCCTGGCTGAAGACGTAAACGAGGCGGCCGTTGATGGTGCCCGAGCCGGTGACGACGCCGTCGCCCGGGATCTTCTGCTCGGCCATGCCGAAGTCGATGCAGTTGTGCTCGACGTACATGTCGACTTCTTCGAACGTGCCCGGATCGAGCAGCAGGTCGATGCGCTCGCGTGCCGTCAGACGGCCCTTGGCGTGCTGGGCGTCAATACGCTTCTGGCCGCCTCCCAGGCGGGCTGCTGCGCGACGGCGTTCCAGTTCCTCGATGATCTCTGGCATGGTGTAAATCCGGCCTCTTGAGCTTTGAACTGCTTGTCCTCAGGCAGGAAATGCCGTGTTGCATCCCCCACATTGCGAACAACGGTACACAAATTGCGGGCCTCGATAGCGCCAGACGGCCAGCTATGGCACGTAAAAACTGGCCAAGTTGTGAAACTGGGCCTATGCTACTTCGCAAAATGTGATTTTGTGAAAGTAGGCGCAAATGGGTCGTGCGGACAAGATCTTTGCGGGGAGCCGGTTGCGGGCGGTGCGGGAGCGGCAGGGACTGAGCCAGGGCGCGTTCGCCTCAAGGCTGGGGGTTTCGGTCAGCTATCTCAGCCAGATGGAGACGGACGTGCGCCCCATCACCGTGGCGGTTTTGCTGGCGCTGGGCCGGGAGTTCGCGGTCGACCTCTCGGAGTTCGCACAGGACGATGCCTCCCGCCTTGCCGCCGACCTGCGCGAGGCGCTGGCCGACCCGCTGTTCGCGGGGCAGGGGCCGGGTCTTCAAGAAATCAAACGAACGGTCGGTCAATCACCGGGGCTTGTCCGCAGTTTCACAACTTTGCATCAGGCCTACCGGCAGTTGAATGACCGGCTGCAAACCATGGACGAGGCGATCACGGTCAACCAGACCGAAGGCTACCTGCTGCCATGGGAAGAAGTGCGGGACTACTTCCATTATCGCGACAACTATGTGGGCGAGCTGGACGATGCCGCCGAAGGATTGGTGGAGGGGCTGAAGGCCCCCGCCGGGCCGCTGGGGCCGCAGCTGGAGCGGCTGCTGAAGGAGCGCCACGGCATCACCGTGCGCCTGACGGCCGCCGCGCCCGATGACCCGTCCATGCGCCGGTTCGACCCGGTACGGCGTGAGGTGATCATCGATGCGCACCTGAGCCCGGAGAGCCGCAGCTTCCTCGTGGCGCACCAGCTGGCGCTGGTGGAGTTCGCGCCGCTGATCGAGGACATTGCCGCAAGCGCCACGCTGCGCACGGAAGACGCACGGCAGATCCTGCGGGTCGGCCTTGCCAACTACGCGGCGGGCGCGCTGCTCATGCCCTACGGGCGCTTCATCGAGGCGGCGCGCACGCTCTTGCACGACGTGGAGCAGCTGCAACAGCAGTTCGGCACCAGCTTCGAGCAGGTGTGCCATCGCCTGTCGAACCTGCAGCGGCCGGGCGCGCGGGGCGTGCCGTTCTTCTTCGTGCGCATGGACATGGCAGGCAACATCACCAAGCGCCACTCGGCCACCCGCCTGCAGTTCGCCCGGTACGGCGGCACCTGCCCGCTGTGGGTGGTGCACGAGGCCGTCGCCCTGCCGGGGGAGATCAAGGTGCAGTTGGCCGAAATGCCGGACGGCGTGCGCTACGTGACCATGGCGCGGGGCATCCTGAAACAGTCCGGCAGCTTTCTCAAACCGACGCGCCGCTACGTGGTGGCGTTGGGCTGCGAGATTTCCTACGCCTCCCAGTTCATCTACGCCGCCCGGCTGGATGCCAGCGCGCAGGCAACCCCCATTGGAGCCAGCTGCCGCATCTGCCCGCGCCCCAACTGCGCCCAGCGCGCCTTCCCGCCCGCCGACCGGCGCACGCTCATCGACCTGCACAACCGGGATGTGGTGCCCTACGGGTTCGAGTGAGTGTGACTGGGTTCTTCTTTCGATTTCTGTTTTTGCAGGGGTCGCAGACCCCTGCACCCCGATCGTTTTCAGGAACTCACCCGGTCTTGCCCTCGGCGCTTGGTGCAGAAACATGGAGTTTGCTCCTTGAAATCGTTTGAAACTTAGTCAGGCCATAGGTGGTTGGTCAAACGGGGGAACGTTGGAGCAGGCAGCGGTTTGATGGTAGGGTTCGTGGGCTAATCGCGGATATCAGGCCAGAGGGAGTGGGAAAATATGCGGACCACGCTCGCACTTGACGATGACCTTGTGGCGAAGGCGCAGGACCTGACGAATGTGCGCGAGAAATCAGCACTTGTGAGGGAAGCTTTGAAAGCCCTCATCGAACGGGAAAGTGCGCGTCGTCTCGCAGGCCTAGGAGGTTCTGAGCCGGATCTGGAAACTGCTCCGCGCCGGCGAAGCTAACAACCATGCTTCTCGTCGATACGTCAGTCTGGATTGATCATTTGCGGTCAGGCGATCCGCACCTTGCTGAGTTGCTGCTTTCGGCGCAGGTTTTAGCTCATCCTCATGTCATGGGCGAAATCGCGCTGGGCAGCCTTCGCGACCGGGGTACCGTGCTCGGCCTATTGCGAAACCTGCCACGGGCACAGGTTGCGGGAGAGGACGACGTGCTTGACCTGATCAATCTTGGGCATCTGTTCAACCGAGGCATCGGCTATACCGACGCACATCTGCTCGCCTCTGTCCGCCTGTCGCCAGGATCGCGCCTGTGGACCCGTGACAAGCGCTTGGCGGCTCTCGCAGATGACATGGCGCTGGCATACCTGCCGAAGTAACCCCCTTACAGC
>NZ_DATBUP010000087.1:0-31472 GCF_036515995.1 Pedomonas sp.
TCATCGGGTCGGGCGTCGTCGATCCGCTTCCGGTTTACATCTGGGCGGCTGCGGGCGCGATTGCAGGCGACTGGATCTCCTATGCCATCGGCCGGAAGATCGGCCCTTCCGTTTATCGTCACCGCCTTCTGACCCGGTACCGCTCGTCGGTGGCAAGGGCCCGCCTGTTCTTTCGCAAATACGGTATCCTTGCCGTGTTCCTTGGCCGTTTCCTGGGGCCGCTCCGCTCGACCGTCCCACTGGTTGCGGGCGTCATGGACATGCGCCAGCGCCCGTTCCAGATCGCCAATATTGCCTCGGCCATTCTCTGGGTGCCGGTCATGTTTGCGCCCGGCTTTGTGGCTGCGCGCAGTCTCGGCTCGCTTGAGGAAGTCACTGGCACGCACCTTTTGGGCGTGACAGCGCTTGCAGTTGTACTGACGGTCGTCGCCACCATGATCGGGGCCCGTGTGATGGGCCAGGGAGCGCGCAAAGGCTAAGGTACGGCGTGCAGTCCAGGTCAGAGGAAGCCAAGCGTGGCCGCTGCAAGCACAAGATAGCGGCCGATCTTGGCAAGCGAGACCAGGAGGAGGAAGACCGGAAACGGCTCTCGCATCACGCCGGCCACAACCGTGATGGGGTCTCCGATGACAGGGACCCAGCTCAAGAGGAGCGACCATTTCCCATGGCGCTGATACCACTGCTGCGCTCGATCGAGCGCAGCATCGCCGACCGGGAACCAGCGTGAGGTGCGGAAGCGCTCGATGCCGCGCCCAAGCCCCCAGTTGATCACCGAGCCCAGGATGTTGCCAAGGCTTGCGACAGCAAGCAGCAGCCACGGGTCGTAACCGGCCAGCAACAGGCCAACCAGCATGGCTTCTGACTGCATGGGCACTATGGTGGCGGCGGCCAATGCTGCCAGGAACAGGCCAGCGTAAACGGCAAGGTCTATCATCGGACGGTATAGGGGTGCATGAACATGACTGCTCCTTACCCCTCCACAAGGCTGCTCGCTATACGTTCCAGCCGAATCTTCTCCGTCGATCGAACTGAAATCTTGAAATTCAAACGGAAACCCAATAGATTTCGCTCGTGCGGGCCGGGCCCCTCTGGCGATTGTGATCGATTGCAATCGTGATGTCGGACCGCATCGAGCATGCTCGATGCAGGTCCCTTATTTTATCCAGATCATTCAGGACCTGTGCGAGCAGCTCGTTTGACACTACCAAACGAGGATCCGCATGTTCGATCAACAAACTTTTGCTCGAAGCGGCGCCCCGGCGCGGGGCGCAGTATTCGATGAAGGCCTGCGGCAGCATATGCTGAGGGTCTACAACTACATGGCCTCCGGCGTCCTGCTGACTGGCCTTGTGGCCCTTGTCGTCGGCTCGACGCCTGCGCTGTACCAGCCCATCTTCGGCACCCCGCTCAAGTGGGTGGTCATGCTGGCCCCGCTGGCGTTCGTGTTTTTCTTTTCCTTCCGCATCGAGCGGATGTCGGCGGCAACGGCTCAGATGATGTTCTGGGCGTTCTCCGCCGTCATGGGTCTGTCTCTGGCCTCGGTGTTCATTGTGTTCACCGGTATGAGCATCGCCCGCACGTTCTTCATCGCCGCCGCCATGTTCGGTGCCATGAGCCTGTGGGGCTACACCACCAAACGAGACCTCTCCAAAATGGGGAGCTTCCTCTTCATGGGTCTGATCGGCATCGTCATTGCCAGCCTGGTCAACCTGTTTCTGGGTTCGAGCATGATGCATATGATCATCTCGGCCATCGGCGTCATCGTGTTCACAGGCCTGACTGCCTGGGATACCCAGAACATCAAGCAGCAGTATGCGGAGCACCACGGCTATGAGACCAGCGGCAAGCTGGCCGTTTTCGGCGCTCTGTCGCTGTACCTCAACTTCGTGAACCTGTTTCAAATGCTGCTGGCCTTTACCGGTGAGCGTGAGGAGTAAAGCGTAATGAATCCTGAAGATCGCAAGGCTATCGAGGGCCTGTTCGGCAAGCTGAAGGCTGCAGAGCAGAACATGCCGCAGCGAGAACCAGAAGCAGAGGCCTTCATCCATGATCAGATGAAGGCCCAGCCGGGCTCGGCCTATTACATGGCGCAGACCATCGTTGTGCAGGAGCATGCTCTGGCCAGCGCCAACGCCCGCATCGCCGAGCTTGAGCGGCAGGTTGCAACGGTGCGCGAAGAGCCCCGCCGCGGCGGTCTGTTCGGCAGTTTGTTCGGCGGCGGCTCCGCCAGCCGGCCGGCCCAGCCGGTTCAGAACGCTCGCGGTCCCTGGGGGCAGGGCGGGGCTCAGCAACCCATGGCGCCTGCGCGCGGCGGCGGGTTTCTTGCCGGAGCCGCCCAGACGGCCGTTGGCGTTGCAGGCGGCGTGCTGCTTGGGAATGCCGTTGCCGGCATGTTCAGCGGAGGCGAGGCAGAAGCGGCGGCCCCTGCACCTGAAGAGCCTGCCGCGCCTGCAGAGGATCCCGGGTTCGAGGATCCGGGCGGCGACGAAGGCGGCTTCTTCGACGGCTTCGGGGACGAGTGGTAAGAGCCGGTTGCTTGGAATCGAAGGGGCGCTCCTGCGGGGCGCCCCTTTGTTTTCCTGGCCCTTTCTTCCGGGCATGAAGCACCAGAAAGGTCCACAAGTGGGAAACTGCCTGACCAGAATTGCCTTTTAACGTATTTTGCCTATCTCTTTTCGCTGCATTGATGGATACTTGTGGATCTGTTTGCAGCAAGCTTCAGGGTAGGGGGTAATCACGCCCTGCAGGCTTAAAGGGAATGTCTGATGGCGCTCGTTAAGAAGTCAACGCTTAAGCAACCGAACCGTAAGAGCGCTCAACCAGCAGCGAGTGAAGAGGCGAAGCCGACGACCGCTCTTGCGGTCCAGTCGCCAAAGCGCGTCCCGCAGCACAAGCAGTCTTCCTCGAGCGAGCAGGTGACCGAGCGGATTGCCGCCGCCACCGAGGAACTGGCAAGCGGTATTACGCAGCTCGGCGCCGCCGCTGAAGAACTGCGCCGTGCCATGGATCAGATTGGCAGCGGCGCCGAGGAAGCTGCCGGCGCGTCCCAAGAGTCTTTAGCTGCTATCGAAAGCATTGTGGCCAGCATCACTCAGGCTCGGGAACGCGCGGAGCGGTCCCGTCAGAAGGCCGATATGCTACAAACGGTGCTGGCCGAGTTCGCCATTCAGGTTGAAGGTTCGGTCAGAAGCATCATCGTCAATGCCGAGCGGCAGACCACGACGGTCGCGCTGGTGGCTGACCTTGAGAAGCAGGCGCTGAACATCCGGGACATCACCGAGACCGTCAGCGATATTGCGGATCAGACCAATCTTCTGGCTCTCAATGCGGCCATCGAGGCGGCTCGGGCCGGTGAGCACGGCCGCGGCTTCGCCGTCGTCGCCGATGAGGTGCGGGCGCTCGCTGAAACCTCCGAGGCCAGCGCCGGCGAGATTGAGACGCTTGCAGAGTCGATCCGTTCGACCGTTCAGCTGACAGCCGATGCTATTAAAGCAGCCGCCCAGACTTCCAGGTCAGAAGCCGATGGCGCGCGTGCGGTTGTATCGACGCTGGAGCAGATGCGCGCCGAGATGGCAAGGCTGTCGGCCGGCAACCAGTCAACGCTTCTTGCAACCATCGAGGCGGAGCAGGCGATACGCGAAGCACAGCGCGGTGCCGAGCTCATCGCAGGCGCAGCAGAGGAGCAGGCTGCGGCTACGACGGAATCGACACGGGCGATCGAGCAGCAGGTGTCTGCCCTCGACCAGAGCCAGACCGCCGCTGGGGCCTTGGCCAAAGCTGCAGATCGGCTGCAGGCAGGAGATGCCGGAGCAGCAACAGCGGAGGAACTGGGGGCGACGGCGGAGGAATTGTCTGCGACTGTCCAAGAACTCTCAGGCGCTGCTGCGCAAATTCTGGTGGCAGTGGAGCAGATCAGTCAGGGCGCTCAGCAGCAGGCCGCTGCAAGCCAGCAATCAAGCGCAGCCATGGCACAAATCGAACGCAGTGCACACTTGGCCCGGAGAAATGCGGCTGAAGCCGTTGAAAGCTCCGGCGCCATTGCCGGACGCCTGGAGGAGAGCCGGCGTACCATTGAGGCCATGGTTGACGGCGTTGGCCGCGCCGCCGCAGAGACCCGCGGCAGCGTGCGTTCAGTGGTCGAGCTCAAGGATATGATCCGCCAGACCGATCGGATCGTTGATTCAATTACGCTGGTTGCTGTGCAGACGAATATGCTGGCGGTCAATGGCTCGGTGGAAGCGGCGCGCGCCGGCGATTTCGGCGAGGGATTTTCCGTGGTCGCCAAGGATATCCGTAATCTGGCGCAGGACTCGAGTGCTCAGGCCTTGCGCATCCGCGATACGCTGCGCGCCATTCAGGATCAGATTTCCGTCGTTTCCAATGATCTGGAGAGGCTCGTGAACGCCTCGGAGGTGGAGATCGAGCGCAATCGGGCAGTCATGACGAGTTTGGGTGCTTTGGCCGGCGATCTGGGATCTGTTCGTGTGGCCAATGATGAAATCCTGTCAGGGGCGGAGACGATTGCGCGGGCAACACAGGAAGCGCTTGTTGGGTGCGAGCAGATCGCGGCTGCTGCCGAGCAGGCCGGTTCTGCGGCAATCCAGGCTGCAACGGCTGCAAGGCAGCAAGCCCGCAGTACGGAAGAACTTGCGGCGGCCATCGAGGAAATTGCACAGCTTGCAAACGAGCTGCAGGTGGACCGTGGTTGAGAGCGCTGCTGGCATGCGGCCAGCAGCTCAAGTCCAGGCGGAGCGCTTCCTCACCTTTTTCCTGGGCGAGGATGTCTTTGCCCTGCCGGTTGCCGTCGTGCACGAGGTAATGCGCCGGCCATCGACGGTGTCCGTGCCTCAAAGTCCGCCGTGCCTGGAAGGCCTGGCAAATTTCCGCGGCAAGGTGCTGCCGGTTACGAGTCTGCGGCAACTGGTCGGTCTTGAGGACACGGTTGCCGGAGAAGATACGCGGGTGGTCGTAATCAACCACGGAGGGCCGGTTGGCCTGACGGTCGATCGACTGGGCGGCCTGGCGACCGGGCATCCTACCCAGGTTGCATCGGCTGACGGCATCGGGCCGGATATGGCAACGGCCTCGATCAGGCTCGATGACAAGGGCGGGCACGCGCGCGTCGTTCCTGTCGGCGATCTGCTTGAGAGAACGTTTGGGAAGCGGGCGCGCCCGGCAGCGGTGCCCATCGTAAAGACAACTCGCAAGCAGGCGGGAGAATCCCAGGCAGGTGAGCGGGAGATGCTGGCCCTGATCGGCTTTGAAGCGGCAGGACAGCACTATGCCCTGCCGCTCGAGCGCGTTCAGGAAGTCATCCCACTGCCGGCAGAGGTGACCCAGGTGCCCCGTAGCGGCACTGCCACGCTCGGCGTCATTGCCGTTCGCGACCGCCTGCTGCCGCTTGTCTCCTTGAGAGGGCTGCTCGGACTGCCGCCGGCAGCGCAGCAGCGTGGCCGTATCATCGTGGTCTCGCTGGGAAATGCGCAGGTCGGCCTTGTCGCTGATCGCATGGGGGCCATTTTGCGGGTGGAGCAAAAACAGCTCGACCCGGTGCCGGCGGCACTGCGCACCAGCGACGGAGATGCGGAAATCCAGGCCATCTGCCGTCTCGATGATGGTCAGTTGATTTCCCTGCTCGCGCCCGAGCGGCTCTTGCGTGCCGATGTTACCGAGCGGGCCATGACCGAAGCCGGGGCGGGCCGGAGTGAGGATATGAATGACGCGATGTCAGGCAAGGCAAAGGTTGAGCAGTTTGTCGTCTTCCATCTGGCTGGGGACGAGTTCGGCTTACCAATTGACTCGGTTGTCGAAATCATACGCGTGCCAGAAGTGCTGACCCGTTTACCGAAAACACCTTCTTTCGTTGAAGGCATTGTTAACCTGCGGGGAGGGGTCGTTCCGATCATCGACCAGCGTCAGCGCTTCGATTTGCCAGCGATTGAACGGAGCAGGCAGCAGCGCATCGTCGTTGTTCGTGTCAATGGTATGCGTGCCGGCTTCATTGTTGATACCGTCTCAGGAATCCTGGCAGTCAGACCTGAGGAGATTACGTCGGCCGATACTCTCTCTGTCGGCGCAAGCACGGTTTTCACACGTGTCGCCAATCAGCCGGATCGGGGCCGGATGGTCCTGTTGATCGATCCGGCAGAATTGCTCGACCAGACCGAAACCCGGCTTCTTGAGCAAATGAACGGGAAAAAGCGGTCCGCAAGAACATCATGATCAAGCTTCTGGTTGCCGACGATTCACCTCTAGCGCGACGTTTGTTCTCCGAAATTTTCAGGGCCGAGGGAGATTTTGAAATTCAGCTCGCCCGTAATGGCGCAGAGGCACTGGCGCTTGCCAGGTCTTTTTTGCCAGACGTAGTCATGCTCGATGTGCAGATGCCGGAGCTTGACGGGCTGACCTGTCTTGATCGGCTGATGATCGAAGTGCCGTGCCCGGTCGTGATGGTGTCCGCCATGTCTCAGAACGGCGCAGATGTGGCTATGGAGGCGATGGCACTCGGTGCCGTTGATTTTATCGCCAAGCCAAAAGGGGCTCTGTCGCTGCATATCGGGAGTATCGCACCCCTGCTTGTCGCCAAGGTGCGCGCTGCCGCGCAGGCTGGCCTGAGGCCGAGCCTGCGGCTGCGGGAACGTGTTCGCCACCGGATCAGCGGTGTCGTCAAGCCGGTAAAGGCGCGGCGCTACAGGGGTCCGCCCCTCGCTTCTGCAATTGCAGACAAGGACCATATAGATGGATTGGGGGGGCACGAAGTTCCGGGCCTGCTGCTGATCGGAGCCTCGACGGGCGGGCCTCCTGCAATCGAGGCGCTGCTTTCGGAACTGCCCGGTGATTTCCCTTGGCCGGTGCTCATCGCCCAGCATATGCCTGGAACGTTCACGGCTGCCATGGCACGGCGTCTCAACCGTTGCTCAGCACTGAACGTGGCGGAACTGGGGGCTCCAACGGCGCTTCAGCCTGGCTGCGTCTATATCGGCAGGGGCGATGCCGACATCATCGTCTCCGTCAGGCCCGGCGGATTGATTGCATTGCCTGCTCCAGCATCGCCCGATTATCCTTGGCATCCAAGCGTTGACCGAATGGTCGCAACAGCGCTCGAGCATGTTCCGGCAAGTCGTCTTGTCGGTGTTCTTATGACCGGCATGGGCCGGGACGGTGCAGCCTCCATGGCCAAATTGCATCAGCTTGGCGGTCAGACTATTGCCGAGGCTGAGTCAACGGCCGTGGTATGGGGAATGCCTGGGGAACTGGCCCGCTTGGGCGGAGCCAGCGTGGTCGCGCCTTTGCAGGAAATTACGGCCCACATCCTACGCATGGTGAACTGACATGCCTCTGATCAGACGAGACCGGGCGCAGCAGCCTCCGACTGCTCCCCCTGCATCACTGGACAGCCCCGATCCAAACCAGCGCTGGGCAGCGGCCAGGGCACTGGCCGGAGACCCATCGGCCGTTGAGCAACTGGATGCCGCACTTTGCCGCGAAACCGACAGGCGGGTGCAGGAAGTCATTCTGACCGGCCTGATCAAGATCGGCTCGGTTGAATGCGCCGAGGCGCTGGCGGTTCATCTGCGATCAACGGATGTAGGGCTGCGCTCCGGCGCGATCGAGGCGCTGCAGGCGATGCCCGATGCAGCGGCGGCTGTCCTGCCGGCATTGCTGGCGGATCCGGATCGCCATGTGCGCATACGCAGCGTCGAGATTGCCCGGACGGTCGCTCCGGAGCGGGCCACGGAGCTGCTGTCCCCGATCCTGGAGCAGGACCCGGACGAGAATGTCTGTGCGGCGGCAATAGACGTGCTCACGGAGAACGGCACGCCTGAAGCCGTCCCATCCTTGCGGGCCTGTGCGCAGCGATTCTCCGGCGTCGCTTTTCTGACCTTTGCAGCAAATATTGCGCTGCGCCGGTTCGCAGAAAAAGGATGATTGCCGGCGAGCGCTCCTTCAGGTCGGTCACCTCCTCAGAGGAATTCCAAACGCTGTGCGAATTCATCTATCGGCGGACAGGCATGTCCTTTTCCGAGGGCCGGAGATACTATGTCGAGCGCAGGATAGACGAGCGTATCCGGGCGACTGGTGCAAATTCGTTCCGTGCCTATTTTACGCTGCTTCGCGCAAATACGGATGGCGAGCTGGAGCAGTTGATCAACAGCCTGACCGTAAACGAAACCTACTTCTATCGCGAGGAACACCAGTTCCGCTGCCTCAGCTCGGATCTCCTGCCAGACATCGTCTCGCGCAAGCCGGCCGGTCAGCCTGTCCGGATCTGGTCGGCCCCGTGTTCCACCGGCGAGGAGCCGTACTCGATCGCCATCTGGCTGCTGGAGAACTGGCCCGATGTGGATGCGTATGACATCGAGATCGTCGCGTCCGATATTGATACGCAGGCGTTGAGCCGGGCCCGCAGCGGCTGCTACGGTGCCCGGTCGCTTGCCCGACTGTCTTCAGAAATCATCGAGCGTTATTTCGAGCCCGCCGGCCCGGCTGAATACAGGATCAACGAAGAGCTCCGGAGCTCCATTTACTTCTCGTCGATCAATCTGATGGACCCGGCCGCAACACGCACGCAGGGACGGTTCGATGTCATTTTCTGCCGCAACATGCTGATTTATTTCGATGATGCATCACGTCGCGTCGCAGCTGAAAATTTTTATGACTGCCTGGAGCCGGGCGGCTACATCTGTTTGGGTCATACGGAGGCCATGAGCAGGATCTCGCCCCTGTTCCAGGTTCGCCGATTTCACGATGCCATCGTGTATCAAAAGCCGGAGGAGAAAAGCGATGCATGAGCAACGAGCGACAGCTGCTGTTGCAAGCGTTCTTGTCATCGACGACGCAAGCCTGGTGCGCCTCTATTATCGCCAGTTGCTTGAAGAGGCCGGTTATAAAGTGGATGAGGCCCTCAACGGCGTCGAGGCCTTCGAGAAGATTGCGGTGCAGGACTTCGATCTCCTTATCGTCGACATCAACATGCCCAAGATGGATGGTCTGGCTTTTCTCACGGCTTTGCGTGCCCAGCCCGCGCCGGCCGGAACGACACCGGCTCTGATGACGAGCACGGAAGACAGAGACCGGGATTTCGAAGCCGCTCGCAATGCCGGAGCCAACTTTTACTTGGTCAAGCCAGTGGCAGATGAACTTTTGCTGAGGCACGTCGCGGCAATGACGGGTGTACGCCAATGAAAGAATTGCTCGAGCAGTTTTTAGCCGAAACCCGGGAGTTGGCGCAGCGCGCAACCGATGATCTGCTCCTGCTTGAGGCTCAGCCCGACAACGGGGCCGTCATCGATGGCCTTTTCCGGACATTCCATACGCTCAAGGGGTCGGCCGACATAATTGGCCTGCCTCCAATGTCGCTTGTGATGCACGTGGGCGAGGACGTGGTGTCGGCGATCAGGGACGGTGCACTGCCTTGCTCTCCTGCCTTTGTTGACCAGGCATTGAAGTTGATTGACCTGGTCAATGACTGGGCCGATGCGCTGGAAGCGCACGGAGTGCTTCCCGCCGATGCTGATCAGGTCGCGGCGAGTACTGCAAGCAGCTTGCGCACGGTATTTCCAAGCGAACAGGAAGCAAAGGCAGGCAGTTCGGTCTCAGTCGCGGAAGATGATGCGCCTGACTGGGCCGAGGCGATGCTTGAGGTGCATTGTCAAGGCCACGACCTACCGGGCGATCGAGACCTTGTCGCGATTGCCTATGATCCACTGTCAAATGCCTATTTCAGCGGTGATGATCCTCTGGATTTCTTTCGGCGGCTGGCCGGTCTCGTTGCGCTGGACGTCGCCCCGCAGCGCCCGTGGCCAGCAGCTACCGAGCTGGACCCTTTTGAGTGCAATCTCTCCATCCGAGCCTTGGCACTGCAATCCAAAGAGGATGCTCTTGCCCATTTCCGATCGGTCGGGGATCAGGTCCGAATATACAGCCTCAAATCCCCGAAGGGGGAAAAGACCGATCTGATCGCGGCTGTCCTTGGCGAGCAGCGCAGGCTGCTGCTGGTCGACGCTGCACCGGACGCCTTGTTGGGAAGGATCGGATCTGCTGCGCGTACGGCGGCCAACGCGCTGCGCTCTGCCGGCAATCAACTGGGCGCAGACGCGGTTGAAAAGGCAGGCGTGCAGGCGCTGGTAGTTCGCGATGCTGGCTTGCTTGCCGAGGCAATCGAGACGGTGATGGGAGGGGGCTCTGCGCAGGCTCCGGTTCCCCAGGCGCTTCCGTCGATCGCCCAGGGCGACAGAATGCTGCGCATCGAGGCTGCCAAGGTGGATATCATTGCTGATCTTGCAGGCGAACTCGTCATTGCCAGAAACGGCTTTGCTCACTTGGTCCGTCATGCGGAAGCTGGTGTTGATCTGGCCGACCTCACTCATGCCTTGCGCAGGCAGTACGCCACTTTTGATCGCCTTACCGCTGCCATGCATTCGGCTGCGATGCAGCTTCGCATGTTGCCCCTGAAGCAGGTTTTCCGGCGCTTCCCGCGCCTTGTTCGGGAGATTGACCAGGAACTGGGCAAGGATGTGGAGCTGAAGCTGGTCGGAGAGGAGGTGGAGGCGGACAAGGCCGTTATCGAGAAACTCTACGAGCCCCTGCTACATATCGTGCGCAACGCACTGGACCATGGCTGCGAGACGCCCTCCGAACGTCGTGCGGCGGGCAAGTCGGCGCGACCTCAACTGACCCTGCGCGCCCTGCGCGATGGCAATGGCGTGCGGGTGGAAATCGAGGACGATGGACGCGGCGTCGATCCTGCAGTCGTCCGTCGCATTGCAGTTGCACGCGGGCTACTCGATAAGGAGGCCGCCGCGCAGCTGTCGAGCGAAGAGGCACTGCAGTTTCTTTTCGTGCCTGGCTTTTCAACTGTCAGCCAGGTCTCCAAGCTTTCGGGGCGGGGCGTAGGCATGGATGCCGTGCGCGCGGGCGTCGAGGAACTCGGGGGGCGTATCAGTCTGTCCAGCGAGCTTGGGCTGGGCACCAAAGTTTGCCTTCACCTGCCTGGCAGTCTGCTCATGACCGGAATCATGACGGTTGTTGTCGGGGAAGAACAATTCGGCATTCCGTTGGACGTTATTGTGGAATCCATCCGCGCTGCGCATGCCCGAATTGTGCCCATACGGCAGGGGCGCGCGATTGTGCTGCGGGATCGTACGGTGCCGATCATCCGACTGAGCGACCGTCTGTCCTTGCCGCAGACGCCGCCCGGGCGGGATGCTCATATTGTCGTCGTCTCGACCGACAGCGGCGTTCTTGGTCTTGAAGTCGACGCCTTTGGCAGCCGCATGGAGACAATGATGAAGCCCCTGGATGGTCTTCTTGCCGGCATGGAGAACTATGTGGGCACAACCCTGCTCGGGGATGGACGGGTGCTGCTGGTGCTCGATGTGAACGAGGTCGTGCGATGAGCGTGCGGTTGGATGAAGGCGGCACAATTCGACTCGAGGGCAACTGCCCGGTCGAGGAGGCTGAATCGCTGCTGGCATTGCTCCAGGCTCACCCAAATGCCGCGGTTGATTGGTCAGAATGCCAGAGACTGCACACATCGCTCGTGCAAGTCTTGCTTGCAGCCAGCCCAGAGATCCAGGGGACATGCGCCGATTCCTTTATAAGTCAGTGGGTTGCGCTGAAGTCTGTGCGCCTGCCAGACTCATGACAGTTCAGGGGTGGACCCGCTCTACAACCGTGCTACTTTTGCTGAAATTCGTTAAGCTATGAAACAGGGTCACAGCGCACTGTTGTTGCCTGATCCGTCGATTCTCGCAGGTCCAATGACGTACAAAGTTCTTATCGTCGATGACAGCAAGCTTGCCCGTATGGTTGCTGTTGGAGCGCTCAGCAGGGTCAGGCCTGACTGGACTCCGGTGGAGGTCGGCAGCGCCGCCCAGGCGCTTGAGGCACTGGAAGACAAGTCGATCGACGTCGCGCTGGTTGATTTCAACATGCCCGAAACGAATGGCTTGGCGTTGACGGCCGAGATCCGGAATTTGCGGCCCAGCATGCCAGTTGCGCTTGTCTCGGCCAACATTCAGGATGAAATCATTGCACGCGCGCGCGCTATCAATGCTGTGTTTCTGCCCAAGCCAATGACGGATGAAGCCCTGTCGGGTTTTCTGTCAGGGGCAACTCTGCAGTTGCGCAGGCAGCAGCAATGACTGAAGCCGCCATCAAGCTCGACAAACTTGAAATCGACGCGCTGTCCGAACTCGTCAACATTGGCGTCGGCCGGGCGGCGGCCAGTTTGCGCCACATGGTTGGTGAGGAAGTGCTGCTGTCCGTTCCCTCTGCCGAGATCATGCAGCGAGAGCAGGCATGGGGTCTGATTGAAAAGGACAGCGGCGGCGGGCTTGTCGCCATCCATCAGCATTTCGAAGGGTCGTTCTCCGGATGCGCACTCCTGGTATTCCCGGAGATGAAGAGTCTCGAACTGGTTCGGGCGGTCGTTCGTACCGATCTTCCGCTCGAGGATATCATCGACCTTGAGCAGGAAGCGCTTGCGGAGACAGGCAATATCGTTCTCAATGCCTGTCTTGCGACCATTGCAAACATCCTGAAGCAGAATCTCAAGATGTCCTTGCCACAAGTGCGGCGGGGAAACGGTGCTGCTCTTCTGGGTGATGCCTGCGGAGATGTCCCGGGGGATCTGCTGCTGTTCCTGTATATCAGCTTTACGGTGAACAGTCAGAACATCCACGGTTACATTGTAATGTTGATGGACCTGCCGTCCCTGGCCACGCTTAAGCAACTGATCGGCGAGTATATCGCGGGTCTGACGTGCCAGCGAGCTTAGTCGGGCCATGGACCTTATAAGCCGAGACTTGCTGCTGAGTGCCTTCAATGCCTTGGATACGGGCGTTGTTCTTCTTGATGCTCAAGCCAGAATTATTCAGTGGAATGCCTGGATGGAGGCCGCTTCGGGTGTTGCGGCGGCGCAAGCTTGCGGCCGGACCTTGCCCGAACTGTTTCCGGAAGTCGGTCAGTCGCGGTTGCCGGGTGTCATTGCCGATGCACTTGAACTTGGCGCTGCACGCATCCTGACCCATACGCTCAATCCCGATCTCCTGCCGCTCCAACGGGACCGGGGCCAGCCCCTCCTGCACAATGTTACGGTTCAGCGTGCAGGGCTGCCTGAAGATCCGATCTGTATTCTGCAGGTTATCGACGTCACCAATACGGTGGAGCGGGAACGCGTCTTGCGTGACAGGCAGAACGCCCGATACCGGGCGGTGGTCGATACGGCGGCGGATGCGATCATCACGACCTGCCCTGAAGGAAAAATTCAGTGGGCAAATCTGGCGGCTGGCAAGCAGTTCGGTTTTGAACCTGACGAGCTGACCGGCAGGGATATCGGAACGCTGTTGGATCATGGCGGGGCCTGGCCCGTTGCATGTGCAGGGGAAGAAGTCGGCGATCTGTCCATCGGGCCCGTGGAAATAATGGGGCGCCGGCAGGACGGCAGCACGGCCATTCTTGAGTTGTCGACGGCGTGCTGGTCCAATGACCGGCGGACCTTCGTGACCGGAATATTGCGCGACGTTGCACCCAGGCAGCGAGCAGAAGGCGCTCTGCGAGCAGCCGCTGCGGTCTCCGCGGTGAGCGGCCCTGCGCTGTTGCAAGCGCTTGTGCGCGAGCTTGCCGAGGGACTTGGCGTCAAATATGCGTTTATCGCCGAGTTTTCCGATCCTGCCGGGAGACAAATGCGCACGCTTGCCCAGTGGTGCAATGGCCAAGTTGACGAGAAATGCAGCTTTCCTCTTGATGATCTGTCTTGGGAAGCGCTGAAGCACGGCGAAGTGGTATCGGTGCCAAACCGTGCGCGGCGGCACTATCCTGAGGCTGCCTTGCTTCAGGAATTGCAGATCGAGAGCTTTGCCGGCACCGGCATTACCGGGTCGGACGGCCAGCCCATCGGGCTCATTGCAGTGCTCGATGACGAGCCCATGACCGATATCGGGACAGTGCAAAAGCTGATAGCGACATTTGCGGCTCGCCTTGCTGGCGAGTTGGAGCGCCAAAGCGCTGAAAATGCACTGCGTCAGCTGAATGCCGAGCTTGAGGAGCGGGTTGCTGAGCGCACCCGGGCGCTTCGGGACGCAGCTGACGAACTCTCCGCCGAGATGCGGCGCCGGGAGGACATGCAGGCTACGCTTTTGCAATCCCAGAAACTTGAGGCCCTGGGTCAGCTGGTGGGCGGCGTCGCCCATGATTTTAACAATATTCTCGCCGCCATTCTTGGCAGCTACCAGTTGATCGACAACCGGGTCGACCATCCCACGGTCCGGCAGGTGGTCGCTCACGGCCGCAAGGCGGCAGAACGGGCCGCAGAGCTGATCCGCCATCTGCTTGCATTTGCCAGGCGTGAGGAACTGAAGCCGCGCGCAGTGCTGCTGGCGGGCATTATTCCCTCGCTTCAGGGGCTCTTTGCGCATACGCTCGGCAGTCAGGTGGAGGTCCGCTTCGATGTGCCCGCAGACGCCTGGCCCGTTCTTGTCGACCAGCATCGCCTGGAAGTGGCACTTCTCAATCTGGCGGTAAACGCCAGGGATGCGATGCCGGGCGGCGGCGTGCTTGAGGTCTCGGTCTCGAACCGGGTGATCGGGCCTTCGGACAAGCGCTTTGCCAAGGCAGGCGATTATGTCGCGATCTCGGTACGGGACAACGGCGCAGGAATGGCCCCGGAAACTGTTGCCCGTGCGCTAGAGCCCTTCTTTACGACAAAAGAGGTCGGCAAGGGGACAGGGCTGGGGCTGGCCATGGTGCACGGCTTCGTCGAACAATCCGGCGGCCGTCTCTTCATCGAGAGCCGCCTGGGCTCTGGTACCTGTATTCAAATTCTGCTGCCGCGGGCAGCTGTCGTGCCGTGTGCGCAGATCATGGATGGCGGGCTGGACGGCGAACATGGCGATGCGGTTATCCTGGTGGTAGATGACGATGACCAGGTCAGGCCGGTGACTGCGACCATCCTGCGGGATCTCGGCTACACCGTAATGGAGGCTGTGAACGCAGAGACGGCACTGGCTCTGGGTCTCACCGCACCCCAGCTCGACATGGTCCTCTGCGACGTCGTGATGCCTGGAGCAGATGGCCCTGCCTTTGCTGAAAAACTGCGCGCGGAGCGACCGCATGTGCCCTTCGTCTTCATGACAGGTCATGCAGATCGTCGTCTGCTTGTCGGCGCCACGGTTATCGACAAGCCATTCACCAGCACGCAATTGGCCGAAGTGGTTCTTATCACGCTTGGCCGCAGCCGGCCTGGAGGTGAAGATGGTGTCGGCAGCGCGCTCTTGAGCGGTTCTCTGGCCGGGATCGGGTAGAACACAGGCTGTTTCTCCCAGTATGCTCAGGGCGCCATTGCCAGCGCCACCGGAAAAAACCAGCTTCTGCTGGTTGAATGCGACCGTTCTGGAAGCTGGTTTTTGCTGACGGTATCATGCGCGCGATCCGCCGGGCCGGATCCGGAACTATGCTTTGAGCCGACACAGCGCCGCAATGAGCGGGTGGTCTGCTCCATAGAGCTGGTGCCAGTCCTGCCCGTAGACCAGGCCGATTGTTCGCCGGTAGTCAAACCCAGCCAGCAGCGGCATGGCGATGCCTGGTTCCCCCAGCGATTCCGGCGCAACTGTAATGCCGAGACCGGCGCGCACCATGGCCATGACACGGTCGTCGTTTGCGGACCGCAGGCTGAATGGCGGGCGGATGCCCCGCTCCGTAAAGAACTGGCTGGTCTCCTGCAGCACTTCGCAGGATCGTCGGACCATCATGGTCTCTCCCGCAAGCGCCTCGGGCGCGATTTCCGTCTCGCTCGCTAAAGGGTGCCCCTGGGGCAGGGCGAGGCGGTAAGGCTCCTCGAAGAGAAGCGTCGCATCTGTCGCCGAGCGGTCGGAGCGGATGATCGTCAGGGCCAGGTTGATGCCACCATTGGCCAATGCTCTTGCCAGGCCGCGTTCGCTGTCCTCGACCAGCTCAAGTGGATCCTCGCCCGCATATGCCGAAATCGCCCCTTCCAGTCTCGCGGTCGGGATGGAGGGAAGGACGCCGAGGCGTATGGGTCGCCTTGGGGCCGGCGCGCGCATGGCGCGCGCCTCGGCAAGTCGAAAGTCCCGCTCGATGCTGCGCGCCAAGGGGAGCAGGCGATTGGCGGCCTCCGTCAGGAGAATGCGGCGCTTCTCTCTGATGAACAGCCGCGTGTCGAGCTGGCGTTCGAGCTCGGCTATGCCGGCGGACAAGGTCGGTTGCGACACGTTGATACGGTCAGCGGCACGTGTGAAGCTGCCGGTGTCGACAACAGCCAGGAACTGGCGGATGTGGGTGCGGCTTATCATAGGAAAAACCTATATAAGGCAGCCATAAAAATCAATTTTTATAATGAATCTTGTAGATTTATGGTTCTGTCAAATTCAGGGAGGATGCCTGATGAGTGCGCCAAATCTTGATTTCCAGCTGGGTGAAAACGCAGAGATGATCCGCGAGGTAACGTCGCGGTTTGCAGCAGAGCAGATCGCGCCGCTCGCTGCGCGCATCGATGCTGAAGACGTGTTCCCGGTCCATCTCTGGCCGCAGATGGGCGAACTTGGTCTTCATGGTATCACGGTCGATGAAGCCGACGGCGGCCTTGGCCTGGGCTACCTCGAGCATGTGATCGCCTGCGAGGAAATCTCTCGTGCGTCGGCTTCCATCGGCCTGAGCTATGGCGCCCATTCCAACCTGTGCGTCAACCAGATCCGCCGCTGGGGCACTGCCGAGCAGAAGGCGAAGTATCTGCCCAAGCTGATTTCCGGCGAGCATGTCGGGTCTTTGGCGATGTCCGAGGCCGGTGCCGGCTCCGACGTGGTTGGCATGAAGCTGCGGGCGGACAAGGTGAACGGCGGCTGGAAGCTGAACGGCACCAAGTTCTGGATCACCAACGGCAGCTATGCCGACACGCTCGTGGTTTATGCCCGCAGTGACGCCGATGCCGGCTCCAAGGGCATCACCGCCTTCTTGATCGAGAAGGGAATGCCGGGCTTTTCCGTGGGCCAGAAGATCGACAAGATGGGCATGCGCGGGTCGCCCACAGCGGAGCTGGTCTTCTCCGACTGTTTTGTGACGGACGAGAACGTCATGGGTCCGGTCGGCGGGGGCGTGAAGGTGCTCATGTCCGGCCTTGACTACGAGCGGGTCGTCCTGTCGGGCATCCAGCTCGGCATCATGCAGGCCTGCCTTGATGTGGTGCTGCCCTATGTGCGCGAGCGCAAGCAGTTCGGCCAACCGATCGGCGCGTTCCAGCTGATGCAGGCGAAGATTGCCGACATGTACGTCGCGCTGAACTCCGCGCGCGCCTATGTCTATGCGGTCGCACGCGCCTGTGACGCCGGCCAGACCACCCGCTTCGACGCGGCAGGTGCCATTCTCCTGGCGTCCGAGAACGCGGTCAAGGTTGCCCTTGAGGCCGTCCAGGCGCTGGGCGGTGCCGGTTACACCAAGGATTGGCCCGTCGAGCGCTTCCTGCGGGATGCCAAGCTTCTGGATATCGGGGCGGGCACCAATGAAATCCGGCGCATGCTGATCGGGCGGGAGCTTGTGGGCCAATGAAACTGACCAGTCTGGTCGACCCCGGCTCCGAGGAGTTCAAGGCGAAGGCCGTCCACAACCGGGCCCTGGCAGAGGAACTGAGGGCTCGCGTGGCAGCCGCCGCCCTTGGTGGCGCCGAGAAGCACCGCGAGCGCCACGTGGCGCGCGGCAAGCTCCTGGCGCGGGATCGCGTGTTCCGCCTGCTGGACCCTGGCTCTCCGTTCCTGGAAATCGGGGCCCTGGCAGCCAACGGCCTTTACGACGACGAGGCAATTGGCGCCGGCATGGTGTGCGGCATCGGCCGCATCTCGGGCCGCGAGTGCATGATCGTTGCCAATGATCCGACGGTCAAAGGCGGTGCCTACTTCCCGCTGACGGTGAAGAAGCATCTGCGCGCGCAGGAAATCGCGCTCGAGAACGAGCTGCCTTGCATTTATCTGGTGGACTCAGGCGGTGCGAACCTGCCCCACCAGGCAGAGGTTTTCCCGGACCGGGACCATTTTGGCCGCCTGTTCTACAACCAGGCGCAGATGTCGGCAAAGGGCATCCCGCAGATCGCCTGCGTGATGGGCAGCTGCACCGCGGGCGGGGCCTATATTCCAGCGATGTGCGACGAGACGGTGATCGTGCGCAATCAGGGCACGATCTTCCTGGCCGGGCCGCCCTTGGTCAAGGCCGCGACCGGCGAGGACATCACCGCCGAGGATCTGGGCGGGGGGGATCTGCACGGGCGCAAGTCGGGCGTCGTCGATCATGTGGCGGACAATGACGAGCACGCGCTCCTGATCGTGCGGGACATCGTGGCGACGCTCAACCGGCCAAAGCCCGCGTCGGTTGAACTGGCCGCGCCGGTGCCGCCGGCCTTCGACCCGGAGGAGCTTTACGGCATCATCCCGCAGGATGTGCGCGCGCCTTATGACGTACACGAGGTCATCGCCCGCATCGTCGATGGCTCGGAATTTCACGAGTTCAAGAAGCTTTACGGCACGACGCTGGTCTGTGGCTTTGCCCGCATCTGGGGCATGCCTGTTGCCATTCTGGCCAACAACGGCGTGCTGTTCAGCGAAAGCGCGGTCAAGGGCGCGCACTTCATCGAGCTGGCCTGTCAGCGCCGCATTCCGCTGCTGTTCCTTCAGAACATCTCCGGCTTCATGGTCGGTGGCAAATACGAAGCCGAAGGCATCGCAAAGCATGGCGCAAAGCTGGTGACGGCCGTGGCGACGGCACAGGTGCCCAAGATCACGGTGCTGATCGGCGGAAGTTTCGGTGCCGGCAATTACGGGATGTGCGGCCGGGCCTACCAGCCCCGCTTCCTGTTCACCTGGCCGAACAGCCGGATCAGCGTGATGGGCGGCGAGCAGGCAGCAAGCGTGCTTGCAACCGTCCACCGGGACGCCGGAAAGTGGACGCCGGAAGAAGCAGAAGCGTTCAAGGCGCCGGTCCGGGCCCGCTACGAGGCCGAGGGCAATCCCTACTTCGCGACGGCCCGCCTGTGGGATGACGGCATCATCGATCCGGCCCAGACCCGGGACGTCGTCGGCCTTGCGCTTTCGGCAACGTTGAACGCGCCCATTCCGGAGCGGGCTCAGTTCGGCATCTTCAGGATGTAACCATGATCCAGTCGCTTCTTATTGCCAATCGCGGCGAGATTGCCCGCCGCATCATTCGCACGGCCCGGCGTCTGGGAATTCGCACGATTGCAACCTATTCGCAGGCCGACGCCAGCATGCCGTTCGTGCGGGAGGCCGACGAAGCGGTCCTGATCGGCCCTGCGCCTTCGCGTGAAAGCTATTTGGTGGGTGAGCGGATCATCGCGGCGGCGCAGGCAGCCGGGGCGCAGGCCATTCACCCGGGCTACGGCTTTTTGTCGGAAAATGCCGAGTTTGCCGAGGCGGTCGAGGCCGCAGGCCTCGTCTGGGTTGGTGCGCCTGCCGCCCCCATCCGCGCCATGGGCCTGAAAGACGCGGCCAAGAAGCTGATGATCGAGGCTGGCGTGCCGGTCACGCCCGGCTATCTGGGAGACGATCAGAACCCAGGTTTCTTGCGCGAGCAAGCGGACAAGATCGGCTATCCTGTGCTGATCAAGGCCGTGGCCGGCGGCGGCGGCAAGGGTATGCGCCGGGTTGATCGGGCTGAGGATTTTGCCGATGCGCTGGCATCTTGCCAGCGGGAGGCCGCATCCTCCTTTGGCGATGATCGCGTGCTGCTTGAGAAGTACATCCAGTCACCTCGGCACATCGAGGTGCAGGTTTTCGGCGACCAGCACGGGCAGATCGTTCACCTGTTCGAGCGAGACTGCTCGCTTCAGCGGCGTCATCAGAAGGTGATCGAGGAAGCCCCCGCACCGGGCATGGATGACGCCACGCGCGCAGCCGTTTGCGATGCGGCCGTGCGCGCCGCCAAGGCCGTGAATTACGTGGGTGCTGGCACCATCGAGTTTATCGCGGATGGCTCGCAGGCGCTGTCGGCTGATCGCATCTGGTTCATGGAGATGAACACCCGGTTGCAGGTGGAGCATCCGGTCACTGAGATGATCACCGGACAGGATCTGGTGGAGTGGCAGCTGCGTGTTGCCAGCGGCGAGCCGCTGCCGTGCCGGCAGGAAGACCTGACGATCAGCGGCTGGGCCATGGAGGCGCGACTTTACGCCGAGAACCCCACCAACAACTTCCTGCCCTCGATTGGCCGTCTGGATCATCTGCGCATGCCCTCTGATGTGCGCATCGACAGCGGGGTGGAGCAGGGGGATGAGGTCAGCCCCTACTATGACCCGATGATCGCCAAGCTGATCGTGCACGCCCACAGCCGTCAGCGGGCGGCCGCCCAGCTGTCCCAGGCTTGTGCTCAGGTGGAGGTATGGCCGGTCAAAACCAATGCCGCCTTTCTGGCGCGGGCGGCGGGCCATACGGACTTCGTCGCCGGACGGGTCGACACAGGCTTCATCGAACGTCATGCGGACGCGCTGGTGCCTTCGGCCGAGCCTTCGCAAGAGGTCACGGCCGCGGCCGCGGCCGCATTGCTGTCGACGTCAGGGCAGGATCCTTGGGCGACCCTGCGCGGCTTCAGGAGCGCTGGGGCGCCGGAGCAGCGGGTGGCGGTGGAGATCGGCGGACACGGCCATGTCGTGATGGCTGATCCCACTTGCCGGCCATCGACAGCCGTTGTCGGGAGCGAGCGGGTGCTGTTCCTGCGCGGCGAAGCCTGGACCTTCGCGCAGCCCGTTGCCGGAGATGCCGTCGGTGGTGCCAGTGCATCGGACGGCGTGGTCACGGCGCCGATGCCCGGGCGGATCGTCTCGGTGCATGTCTCGGCGGGCGAGGAGGTGCGCGCGGGCGACCGGCTGCTGGTGATGGAAGCCATGAAGCTGGAGCAAGCTCTGACCGCGCCCTTTGACGGCGTGGTCGAGCAGTTGTCAGCAGAGCCGGGGCAGCAGTACCCCGAGGGCACGGTCCTTGCCCGGATTGCAAAAAAGGCTGAATGACATGACGGGACGTTGGTTTGACGACTGGCAGATCGGCGACAGGCTTGCGCACGAGATCCGGCGCACGGTGACCGAGACGGACAACCTGCTGTTCTCCGTCATGACCCACAACCCGCAGCCTCTGCACATCGATGCCGAGGCGGCAAAGGCCTCCGAGTTCGGGCAGATACTCGTCAACGGTACCTATACCTTTGCCCTGATGGTTGGTCTGTCCGTGGGCGACACCACGCTTGGCACGCTGGTGGCCAACCTTGGTTACCAGGACCTGGTGATGCCGAAGCCGGTGTTCATTGGCGACACACTGCGCGCTGAATCCGAGGTGGTCGAGAAGCGCGAAAGCAAGTCCCGGCCGGATGCAGGCATTGTGACGTTTGCACACCAGCTTCTCAACCAGCGGGACGAAGTTGTCTGCAAATGCCTGCGCAGCGCCTTGCTGAAGCGGAGGCCCGCATGAAGCTGCGTTCGCTACTTTTTGTGCCGGGCGACCGGCCGGAGCGGTTCGAGAAGGCGGCGGCCAGCGGTGCAGATGCACTGATCCTTGATCTGGAAGACGCGGTCGCGCCCGAGCGAAAGCCGCAGGCGCGCGAAGATGTGGTGCGCTACCTGTCCGCGCGCAAAGGCGGCCTGCTTGTCCTCGTGCGGTTCAATCCGCTCGGCAGCGAATTCTTGAAGGCCGACCTGGATGCGCTGGCCGGCCAGGCGTTCGACGGCCTGGTCTTCCCCAAGGCGGAAGGCGCGGCCAGCGTCAGCCAGCTGGACCGGGAACTGTCGGTGCGCGGGCTGGATCAGCTGCCGCTCCTGCCGATCGCCACGGAAACGCCCGCCGCAGTCTTCCAGCTTGGCACTTACCGCGATGTGCGGCACCGCCTGCTTGGTGTGACCTGGGGGGCGGAGGATTTGCCGGCAGCCATTGGTGCTCGGACGTCGCGCGAAGCAGACGGCAGCTACACGCCGCCCTATGAAATGGCGCGCTCGCTCACCCTGTTTGCGGCCCATGCCGCTGATGCGGCGGCCATCGAGACAGTTTATCCGAATTTTCGCGATGAGGAAGGGCTCGCCCGGTATACCGCACGGGCCGCTCGGGACGGCTTTGTCGGCATGATGGCGATCCACCCGGTGCAGGTTCCGATCATCAACAGGGCGTTCACGCCCAGCGCGGAGGACATCGAGCATGCCCGCCGAGTGGTCTCCATCTTTGAGGCCAATCCCGGGGCTGGGGCCCTTCAGCTCGATGGCAAGATGATCGATGCGCCCCATCTGCGCCAGGCAAGGCGCTTGCTGAGCCTTGTTGACTTGTAAGGGCTACGCTGCTGCCTGCTCGAAGGACCCTCAGGCCCGTTTTAGCAAGGCTGACCTACCGGCTGCAGGGCCGGCACGTCATCCAGCGCGTCGTTAACGATTATAGGATTGTCTTTTCTGGTATTTTTCGGTGGACAGCTGAGGGCTTCACCGGTGTTTGCATGGACGCTGCAACAACCTACTGCGCTCTCGGGCAGGTTTCAGGTGGCTCAGAGCCCGGGTTAGAACACTGCCGGTTCGCGGGCCAAAGCCGCTTGCAGTCGCTGGGAATGGACCTCGAACGCCATGACGGCTTTGGGGAAATCCCGCACTAGAGCAGCCTCATGGGCCTCCTCGTAGCCGCTCAAGTAAAGGTCCCAGTTTTCAACCTTGAGCTCTGCTGCCATCGACCTGCGATAATGATAAACGTGCAGGCTCTCCAGCAGGTACGTCAGGTACGGATTCCCGGATAAATCGATAACTGCTCGGTGATAGTTTTCAATTTTCTCCGTCAGTAGCAAATAGTCTCGCTCGGCCTTGGCATGCCTCATCGCGGCCATGATGGGCTCCAGTTGGGCTGCCAGCATTTGCTCATCATTTTTACGGATTGCACTGAAGAGCGCGCCGGCATTCAGGCAGGCGAGGGTCTGCACCATATCGGCCAGTGCCTGCCGGTCGAGCTTGCGGACCCAGGCGCCACGGTTCGGGATAAGCTCAAGTACGCCTTGACCTGCCAGCATGCGCAGGCCTTCCCGCACCGGTCCGCGCTTTAAATCCAGTGAATTGCAGATATCGGCCTCAACCAGCTTCTGGCCTGGCGACAGACGTCCATCGGCAACACAAGCTTTAAGATACGCAATCACCTTGTCGACCGAGGCCGACGAGCCACGCAAAGAAGAAAACGGCGCATTCATCATGACTGTGCGATACCATGGATTTCTATTCGGCATTAGTAGATTTTCGTTGATTGGTAAAATGCTAACAAGAACCGTTGCCTGTTGCCGGCCAATTCAAGGGGCGATCTGCCTGAATTGATTGCGTGCGCCAAGTGCGAACCACCGGTTTGCACTTGGCGGCGTCATCATGCCTATTTCAGTAGTGCAGGGCCTGGTGTCCTAACCTGCTACGCAAGGGGTCTGTTGACCCCCGACGTCACTCACAGCTGGATAGTTTGCTTTAAAGGCAGCGGCTCGACTGCCAAGGCGTTGCTCTGGCCGGCCGGCATCTCGGCTAGGGTTTGTCCTTGATCGAGATCCGCCGATATGGGCGTTGCAGGCGGGGAGCAGGGCGAGGGCCGGGCAGGCAACTCCAGGGCCAGATCCTCATAAGGACGAAGCAGGGCATGCTCCGGTGAATGCATAAAGAGTGTAACATGAGCGTACAAATCCGAGGCACAGCATGATCGTCAAGGCAGGCAGCCCGGCTGCAATAAATGCCGCTTTCAGCACGAACTGGACTTGAGCACCGGCACCTCGCCAGAATGTTTCCGCTTGGGTGAGTTATGCGTTTTGCCAGCGCAGGGTGGGAAGTTCCGGCTGGTAAGAGGCGAGCTGAGGTAGCCCGCATTCATCCCGATTTGATCGTCTCATTTTCAGTGACGCTCCTGCAATTGGCAGCCTGGCACCGGAACAGGTCCATCAGCTCTCAGCGGACCTGATGTCTCCGATCAGATCAGCAACCAGTTCTGCAACCTGTCTCGACATGACGTCGGCCGGCAAAGTCTGCTCCGCCCGCAACCATCGGATGGAAAGCCATGTCAGGCCGCTTGCGAAGAATTCCGTCGCGATGCGTACGCGCGCCGGTGCGCCAGCCAGGGCCTCCATTGCCTCGGGCAAGAGTCTGGCTGCTGTAAAATCAATGAGTTCAGCAAAAAAACCGGCAGTGCCTGCCGCGTCCATGACGCGGACGTAGAACGTCCGATGGGCGCTCAGGTGCTCGTAGAGAGGCTCCGCCCGCTTGATGATGCGATCCTGCAGTTCTGCGACCGTCAGCACTGTCCCGGGCGGCAAGGGGTCTGGAAAAGGAAACGCTGTCTTCAGCCGATGAAAGCCCGCAACGCGTGCAGCCGTCAGGACGTCCGGAAACTGCTGATAAAAGGTCGGCCGCGTCACGCCGGCCGCGCTGACGACCTGCGTGATCGAAATGTCCGCCAGCGGCGTCGTCTCGATCATCGCCGTGATCGCCTGAATGATCGCGTCCCGGCTTCTCTCCAATCGCGCGTCCACGGCAACTCACCTAATCACTTTACAAACGTCAATCATCTCTATAACCTTTACGTTTGTAAGCTATCTTCGTTGGTAGATCAAGGAGCCCTGCTCTTGTTGTCATCCGCCGCCATTCCGCAGCCTCCCCTCAAGCCCATTATAGGCAATCTTGCCGAGCTGGATACGACGAGGCCTGTTCAGAGCCTCATGCGCCTGGCGCAGGAGTATGGGCCGTTCTTCAAATTGAAGATCTTCAGCCGCACAGTGTACGTGGCAAGCTCGCAGGAACTGGTCAACGAACTCTGCGATGAGGCGCGGTTCAACAAGAAGGTGCATCTCGCCCTTGAAGAGCTTCGGACCGTTGGCGGCGACGGCCTGTTCACGGCCTACAACGAAGAGCCGAGCTGGGCCAAGGCACACCGGCTCCTGATGCCGTCCTTCGGGCCGATCGGCGTCCGCTCCATGTTCCCCGGTATGCTCGACATTGCCGACCAGATGTTCACCCGCTGGGAGAGGTTCGGCCCCGACAGCGTGATCGATGTCGCCGACGATATGACCCGGCTGACGCTCGATACGATCGCGTTGTGTGCCTTCAGCTACCGCTTCAACAGCTTCTATCAGAACGAGATGCATCCCTTCGTCGGCGCCATGGTCGGTGCCCTCAGTGAAGCGGGGCAGCGGGCGCGGCGGCCCGAGCTGGTCAACAGTCTTCTGCTGTCCAAAGCACGCCAGTATGCCGCCGATCAGGAGATGCTGAACAAGGTTGCGCGCGGCCTCATCAATGAGCGCCGGCGTGATCCGCGCGGCGGCGAAAAGGACGATCTGCTCAACGTCATGCTCAACGGCGTCGACCCGGTGACAGGCGAGAGGCTCAGCGACGAGAACATCGGATATCAGATGGTCACGTTCCTGATTGCCGGCCATGAGACGACGAGCGGGTTGCTGTCCTTTGCCACCTATCTTCTCCTTAAGAACCCCGACGTATTGCAGACGGCGCGCCGTCTCGTTGACGATGTTCTGGGTGACGAGACGCCCCGCATCGAGCATATGGCGCAGCTGCGCTATATCGAGCAGATTCTGATGGAGAGCCTGCGCATTTGGCCGACAGCCTCCGTCTTTGCGGTCAAGCCCTTAGCTGACACCATACTTGCTGGCAGGTACCCGCTGGCGCCGACAGATACGGTAATGATATTGGCGCCCATGCTCCATCGCGACCCGGCAGTCTGGGGCGAGGATCCCGAGGCGTTCGTGCCGGAGCGGTTCGCGCCCGAGAACGCCGAGAAGCTCCCGCCCAATTGCTGGAAACCCTTCGGCAATGGTGCGCGCGCCTGCATCGGCCGGCCGTTTGCCATGCAGGAAGCCCAGCTGGTCCTCACGATGATGCTTCAGCGCTTCGACTTCATGCTCGAGGATCCCGGCTATACGCTCAAGATTCATGAGACTCTGACCATCAAGCCGGAGGGGCTGCGTATCCGCGCCAAAGCCCGGCGGCAATCCGGATCGCTGGCACGCACATCAACGCTCGCGACGCCGGCGCCGGCTCTGCAGCGGGACCCCAAGCCCGTGCCGGCAGTGGAGAAGGCCACAGATCTCCTTGTGCTCTACGGCAGCAATACCGGCTCATCGGAGGCGTTTGCCAACCGCCTTGCGGCCGAGGCCACACGCCATGGCTTCCGGCCGACGATCGGTGCCATGGACGAGTTCACTGGACGCCTGCCCGCGGCAGGCGGCCTGATCGTGGTGACGGCTTCCTATGAAGGCCAGCCGCCTGACAATGCGCGCCAGTTCGTGAGCTACATTGAGAGTGTCGACAGCGCATCGCTGGGTGGGCTCAAGTACGCGGTGTTCGGCTGCGGCAACCGCCAGTGGGCGAGAACCTACCAGGCCATTCCAAAGCGGGTCGACGCTGCCCTGGCGGCGGCGGGTGCCAAGCGCATCACTCAAAGGGGCGAGGCCGATTCCGGTGGAGATTTCTTCGGGATGTTCGATGCTTGGGCCGAGAACGTCTGGCCGGAGTTCGAGAAGGCGTTCGGCCGTGAGCCGGTCGAGGCCGCTATCGGCGAAAAGCTGGCCGTGGAATTCGTCAGGGCCGGGCGAGAAAACCTGCTGCGCCTGGGCGAGCTGCAGCGGGGCGTCGTGGTAGAGAACCGCGAACTGGTCGACCTTTCAAAGCCCGGCGCCCACTCCAAGCGTCACATCGAGTTTGCCTTGCCCAGAGGCGTGTCCTACCGCGCAGGTGATTATCTGGCCATTCTGGCGCGCAATCCCGACGCAACGGTGAACCGCGTGCTGCGCCGCTTCGGTATTGCGGCCGACACCCAGATCATCCTGCGCAAGAGCAGCACCGGCACAAGCGGGCTGCCGACCGATCAGCCGATCAGCTGCGGCGATCTCTTCACCAATTTCGTCGAGCTGTCCCAGCCGGCGACCAAGGCCCAGGTTGCAGCCCTGGCGAGCGCCACCCGCTGTCCTCCGGAAAAGCAGGTTCTCCAGCGGCTTGCCGGGGATGATTACGAGACCGAGGTTCTGGGCAAGAGGGTGAGCGTGATTGATCTTCTGGAGCAGTTCCAGTCCTGCGAGGTCGATCTGGCCGGCTATGTTGGGATGCTGCCGCCGATGCGTGCACGGCAGTATTCGATCTCGTCGTCTCCGCTCTGGAATCCAGACCATGCCACACTCACGGTGGCAGTCGTCGATGCCCCGGCGCTCTCTGGGCAAGGCAGATACCAGGGTGTGGCATCGTCCTACCTGGCAAGCTTGCAGCCGGGTGATCGCGTGTCGCTTGCCGTGCGCCCCTCCAATTCCAGGTTCCACCCGCCGGCTGATCCCAGAACACCGATCATCATGATCTGCGCAGGCTCAGGGATAGCGCCTTTCCGCGGTTTCCTGCAGGAACGGGCCATTCAGAAGGCAGCCGGCCAGGACGTCGGTCCCGCGCTGCTGTTCTTCGGTACGACAGATCCTGAGGTCGATTACCTTTATTATGACGAACTGGCCGCATGGCAGCGAGACGGCGTGGTCGAAGTCCTGCCAGCATTCTCGGCAAAGCCTGATGGCAACATCAAGTATGTCCAGCATCGGGTCTGGGCCGAGCGTAAGCGCATCGAGGAGCTGTTCCGGCAAGGCGCCATCGTGTTCGTCTGCGGTGACGGCAGGCACATGGTGCCAGCCGTGCGCGAGGCCTTGGTCAAGGCAATCAAGGAAGCAACCGGCTACAGCGACGCCGAAGCCGAGAAGTGGGCCGATGTGCTTGAGCATGAACGCGGCCGCTATGTCTCCGACGCGTTCGCCTGAGGGTGGACATGTCCAAGGTCGTTTGTCGGGACCGTGAGACGCTACAGACGCTGCCTGATGGATAAGCGAACTTGATGCCCAGCGCTGCTAATATTTTTGAGGAGCTGCCTCGCTCAGGAAACTGCTCCAAAGCTACTGACCGAACCCATTAATTGATCAAGAGCTTGGTTGGCGTTCGCTCAATAGTTGAACTCGCAGATGCAAAATTAAAAGGGTTTCAGATGCTGCTCCGCGTACTGAGTACGGAGTGCATGATAGCGGTCCGGTTTATTCGTCAGGTTTATGCTCGCTTGCTGCGCAGGCGAGCCACCACATCTGTCGCCGGCTCGATCCGGCCCGCGTCGACATCCTGACTGCCAAGAGCCAGGATCTTTAGAAGAGCCAGAGTTTCTCGGGTTTCTTCAAAAGAGGCGATGTCCTGCAACACAGCCTTGGCTTCACCATTCTGTGTGATGACCAAGGGCCTACGTTGCTTGGACACTTGCATCAGCATTTCGGCAGCATTGGCCCTGAGGTAACTGATGGATTTCACTTGCGACGAGCAGGACATGGGTTTCCGCTTTCCAATCCGGCCAGGTCCAAACCTGGTTTTTTAGGGTCTTAACCTAACAGTTGAGCACCGCGGTTGCCTACGTTGCCCTGTGACGGCGTGACCAGTTCGCTCAGCGGCCTTGCTAAGGCTGAGCCAATTCTTTCATCAGTCTACGATGCCATATCACAAGGCAGTTGAAGACTGGAAATGGCTGAACTCTACCTGGCAACTTCGCATAGCGATCGTGCCTGAGCTTCTGCCTGTTGGCTTGTAGGGATCATCCGAGTTCCATCGTTGTCGATGTCGACATAATGGCTGCGCCGTTCAAGTGGACAGTCGACGGATGACATCCGGTTCGGAATGAATCATCGCTGCCAAGGCTGGTGTATGAGTCCAGCTTGCTGGCAAAAACAGAGCCGGGCAAAGGGGGCGGTACTGGCTCAATGCCTTACAGGGCGAGCAGGACTACCAACATCAAGGAGCAAAGGCATAGCAGCCAGCTTGGCGCAATCCTGCGCAACGACCTTTCTGTGCGACCCCAGGTTTATCCTGCGCTGCGGGCCGCAGGTTTAAAAGCGCGATTGCCGCCTGTGGGCTGGGCGATGCTGACCTCAAATCTGTGATCAAACTTCCGACCCTCGCGGCGGTCTTGCCCACTGTCTTGGTGCTTCGCCCCGCATGAAGGCTTGTGGGCTGGCCCCCATGCTCGTGCGGAAGGCATAAATGAAGGCCGAGGGCGAACCATAGCCGAGCTCCAGCGCTACCTGGGTCACATCCATCCCTCCGCCCAGCAGCTCGATTGCCTTGAACAGCCGCATGCGGCGTCGCCATGACCGCAGGCTCATGCCCACCTCGGCTTCGAAGCGGCGGGTCAGCGTGCGGGAGGACATGCCAAGCTCCCGGCCCCATGCATCCGCTGAGCGTGGATCCGCCGGGCTCGCGTAAAGCGCTTCGCATAGGCGCGCAAGACTTGCCCCTTGCGGCCAGGGCAGGGCGGCAAAGACCGGCCGCGCGCGGCACAACTGGTCAAGGATGAGCCGGGTGACCCGGCCCGCATAGCCGTCGTCATCCGCTTCGTGCTGGAGCTGGGCGACTTCTGCAATCAAGGCTTTCAGAAGCGGTCCGACGCCATAGACGGTCGGCTCCTCTGGCAGGGCGAAGGTCGATCCGCTGGCGATCCAGAGGCTGCGGAATTCGGCTCCAAGCAAGGAGCCGACGCGATGGGCCATGCCGACAGGCAACCACACGGCCTGCTCCGGCGAAATGACGTAGGACCGGCCCGGAATGCCGACAGCCAGAACGCCGGAGATGGCATAGACCAGCTGCCCCCAGGCGTGTCTGTGCTCGGGAAAGTAGCTGCGCGCCGGAAGGGTCTGGGCCCGCAGGGTCAGCGGGTCGGGCGGCAGCGCATCTGCGGGAGCCTCAAGCGTGTTCCAGTCCAGCATAGGCGCTTGTCCGATATTCGATATAAAATGTCGTTTAGTCGAAAGACCGACAGACGCAAGGCGGTTATGGTGTGGCAGTGCCTGGCGGTGGCTCCGTCACGCTGCCAAAAGCACAGGACAACCAGAAAGATCCGTCATGGCGTGTGTCGATAATTACGGACTTCCCCTTTCAACTGCCTCGGACAAGGCCGCCAGGCTTTATCGGGACGGTGTGGCCCTCATGCTTGCCGCCTGGCCTGGAGCGGCCGAGACGCTCGATACCGCACTCGAGGCCGACCCTGATTTTGCACTGGCGCACGCGGCGCGCGCCCGGTTGCATGCCATGCGTGCCGAACCTGGCGAGGCGCACGCACGGATCGTGATCGCCAGGCAGAAGGTTGCGTCAAAAGGCTCCGAGCGCGAGCAGAGCCATGTCGAGGCGCTTGCACTCGCGATCACTGGCCAGTCGCAGAAGGCGCTGGAGCATGCGCTCACCCATGCCGAGCGCTGGCCGCAGGACACGGTCATCCTGTCGCTACCGCTCGGCGCATTTGGCCTTTTCGCCTTTTCGGGCAGGGCGGATCACAATCAGGCCCGGGTTGATCTGTGCGAGCGGCACGCAAGGCACTTCAATGCTGACGACTGGTGGTTCCTGACCTATCGCGGCTGGGCGCTGGCGGAAAATGGGGCGGCCTACCGCGGCCGCGCCATGCTGGAGCGCGCGTTTGAGTTGCGCCGGGAAAACGCGAACGGCGTCCACGCCCTGGTGCACGCCATGTTCGAGGGCGGGGCGGGAGACGAGGCCGAGGCGCTCATTGCAGGCTGGCTGCCGGACTATGACCGCAGCGGTATTTTGCATGGTCACATCGCCTGGCACGCAGCGCTGGCCGCGCTCGAGCGCGGCGATGCCGACGCAGCCCTTGCTCTTTATGCGGACCACGTGCAGCCTTCGGCGTCGCAGGGCACGCCGATCAACATCGTCAGCGATGCCGCATCGCTCCTGTGGCGGCTGAAGGTCTATGGCCATGCGCTGCCCCAGGGGCTCTGGCAGCAGGCCGCCGACTATGCACGCCAGGCTTTTCCGAGGCCGGGGCACAGCTTCATTGACCCGCACATGGCGCTGATCGAAGCGGCGACGAACCAGCGCGCGGCGCTCGCCCAGCGCATCACCATGCTGGAAGAACGTATAGGAAATGGCTCGCTCGGTGCTGGCTGGGTCGTCCCGGCGATCGCCCGCGCAGTACAGGCCTTTGTCGAGGCGGACTATGCCGGATGCGTGCGCATTCTGGAGCCTTATGCGGAAGACGTCGTGCGGATCGGCGGCAGTGGCGCGCAGCGCGAGGTCATCGAGGATACGCTGGTTGTCGCCCTGATGCGCGGCGGCGAAATCGAGAAGGCGCGCGCTCTACTCGACCGCCGTCTCCATCGCCGCCCGTCGCCGCGTGATGCGCGCTGGCGCGCCCAGTTGACGGCTTGAGGCGGGGGATATCTCAGGAGCCCCGGCAACGGCCGAATGCCGATCGCCTGCGGATGCTCGCTGCAGCACGCGTGGTACCATCGCCCGGCTTGCGATCGCACAGGCCTTGGCCGGCGCTTCCCGGGCTCCATATTGCCATTGCATATTCCTAATCGTTTCGGAATAGTATCAAGCCGCAACGGTTTGAGAGAATGATATGGGCATCCAGCGCTTCTTTTCCTGCCAGATGTACCTGCCCGCG